>NZ_OMWD01000026.1 GCF_900314695.1 uncultured Methanobrevibacter sp.
TTCACCATAAACAACATCAGAAGAATAAACTAAAACATCATTAACAGCCTTATCCACAATTATTGTAATACTATCACTGGCAGGAGCATAATTAGCATCACCAGAATAATTAGCATAGATTACATAAGATCCAGCATTCAAACCAGACAATACAAATGACTCATTAACGTTTAAAACTTTGATTATTGAACCATTAGCAAATTTATATATTACACTTCCAGTTGCATCACTTGGAATGGACTGAGTAATGTTAATCACATCACCATAAACAATCTCAGTAGTATTAGCAATAATATTGAAATTAGTTCCGGTTTGAGCAACTTCAAAAGCAGTTTCATTATTTGCAGAGTTGTAATTGTCATCACCTTCAAAGCTTACGAAAGCAGTGTAGTTGCCGACATTCAAGATTCCAACATCGAAACTTCCAATACCATTTTTAACAGTTACTGATGTTCCATAATTACCAATAACTATGTTGTACTCACCATCAACACTGGCAAATACATTACCAGTAACATCAGCTGTGTAAACCTTATCAAAAATTTCAACAGTTAAAGTAACATTCGCTTTAGAAACAGTAAATGGAGCAGCAGATATGTTATTTTCATAATTATCATCCACATACTCAACAGCAATATCATAACTGCCTGCATTTAAAGTAGCTTCAACATTACCCTCACCATTTATAACATTAACAATGAGTCGTTTATCACCAACAACAACAGCATACTCACCATCAACATCGGCAAACACAACAATAATAGAGTTTTCACCATAAACAACATCAGAAGAATAAACTAAAACATCATTAACAGCCTTGCCAACATTTATTGTAATACTATCACTGGCAGGAGCATAATTAGCATCTCCACTGTAATTAGCATAGATTACATAAGATCCAGCATTCAAACCAGACAATACAAATGACTCATTAACGCCCACAACTTTAATTATTGTTCCATTTGCTAATGTATAGGTTACACTTCCAGTTGCATCACTCGGAAGGCTTTGAGTAATGTTAATCACATCACCATAAACAATTTCAGAAGCATTAACAATAATGTTAACGTTAGTTCCAGTTTGTGTCACTTCGAAAGCAGTTTCATTATCTGCAGAGTTGTAATTATCAGTACCATTAAAGCTTACAGATGCAGTATAGTTACCTACATTCAATATTCCAACATCAAAGCTACCAACACCATCCTTAACAGTGACTGGCGCTTCAAAATTACCAATAACTACTTTGTATTCACCATCAACACTAGCAAATACATTACCACTAACATTAGCAGTATAAACTTTATCTAAAACCTCAACACTCACAGCAACATTCGCTTTAAATACTGTAAATGAATCGTCTATTGTGTAGATATCATAATTGTCATCAGTAAAATTGATTTTGGCAGTATAATCACCTGCATCAAGAGTAATAGTGCCTACTCCTTGGCCATTAACAACATTAACAACCAATTCTTTATCACCTATATTTACAGTGTAGTTACCATCAACATCAGAACCCACATTAACAATGGATAATTCCCCATAAACAGAATCATCAACTGAAACTGTCAGAACAATTGATGCCTTCAGGACCCTGAATGATTTGGAATCACTGCTTGCAGTCACGTTGAATGTTTCAATATTAGTGACATTAACAGTATAATCTCCTGCATCCAAATCAGTAATCAAAACACTGTAATCAGTTTCATTTTCATCATAAACAATATTTCCATTCGCATCAGTTATCTTAACATTTACAACAGTCGGGTTTTCAACTTCAAATCCTATTAAAACATTTTCACCATAAACAACATCTTTTACATCATTTAATGTAATGTTTGAATCATATTTGAAAACAGTGAAATTACTTACAGAATAATTTCCAAACACATTTTCTGTTTCCAAATTAGTCACATTGACAGTATAGTACCCTGCAGGCAAACCGGAAACAGTGACATTGAAAATATTTGCGTTTTCTTCATGATAAACAATATTTCCCAGTGCATCCATAATAACAATATCAATTATTCCAGGGACATAAACATAATATTCAATGAATACATCATCACCAACATAAACAGAAGAGATATTATCAATATCAACTGTGGAATTGCCTTTAAATATAGTGAAATTCATTGAAACACTGCAACCTGTGATGTTCTCATCACCAGGATTAATAATCTCAATTGAATAACTGCCAAGAGTTAAATTACCTAACCTATATAGGAAATAACCATAATCATTAGTTAAATTTCCACCGGAAATTTCATTACCATTACTGTCACAAACAACAACGTAAACATCTGTAAGATTGTCCCCATCAAATTCCACATCGAAATAATAACCCCATGGAAGAGTATCATTGAAGTATATAATATCAATTATTGAATTTGCCTTAGATATGGTGAATGCTTTTGTATAATTGCTTCCAGCAACGTTATCAGTTTTTAAATTGCTTGCAAATAAAACGTATTCACCGGCAGACAAATCAGGCATTGGCAGGTAATCTTCTTCTATGATTTCATTGAAAACTATTTTACCGGTTTTATCTCTAATTTCAACAACAACAGTTGTACGATTATCAACAATAACGTCAACTTCCACATCATCACCATAGACATAATCATCCAAACCCTCAACAACAATTGAAGAACCGACTTTTAAAACATTGAACACTTTAAAATCACTGCTGTAAGATGTACTGTCAGATTCTTCAACAGAAAGTGTAATGTTATAACGACCACTGTCAAAATACAAATCAGAAATTGAAGTGTTTGTTGATGTGAAATTATATTTAACATCACCAGTAGCCAAATCGCGAATAACCACATGGACATCTGAAGCATTAACAACCTCATATGTTATTAAAACATCATCATAGAAATAATCAGACACATCATCAACTTTAACTAATGATTTAACTTTCAACACATCAAATACCATTGAATCGGAAGAAGTTTCATGATTATTATCACCCACATTGGTTACGGTAAGATTATAGGAACCTGCAAGCAAATTAACATAAAGACAATCACCATGAACGCTCATGTTTACAATAACTTCCCCTGTCTTTAAATCAACGATTTTTGCAGTGACATTAGTCCTATTGGATACAGTAAAGTTTATCCTATAATCATTAAAAGCATAGATAGAATCAACCTTATCTACAATAACAACATCAGATCCAATTTTATAAACTTCAAATGTTGCAATAACAGAACTGGATTCATATTCCTCGTCGCCCACATTGATGTATGTTAATGTGTATACTCCGGCATCCAATGATTCGACACTAAGCTCTGTCATATCGCCTGTTTGTCTGAAAATAACCTCCCCGGAAGCATCACTAATTTCAATAACTGCACCTGTAAAGTTAGTACACTCCACTTTAACGTTTAAAACTTCACCAGAGGTAATGTTATCCAATGAAACAATATTAACACTGGATGAAAACTTAGAAACATTCAATATGACATGATCAGAACTATAATCAGAAAGTGAATCAATTACAGAAGCATTAACTTCATGTTCACCACAAGGATAACAATAAACATTCAAAATCCAAACAGTACCCTGTGAACTTTCATTATAGTCAATTGTTGGATAAATATTAAATTCCAAATCATTGACCTTAATAATATTGCCGTTGTCATCATAAACTGTAGCGTTTAAAGTCAAATTATCATAGATTAACAAATCATAATACTTTTCACCTGGAATAGCAATTCTGGTTTTTGAAGTTATAGTACCCTCATTATCAATGTATTGAGATTTGCTTAAGATATTTTTGGATAAATATAACTCAGAATCTATTGATACGAAAATTGGATTGATTAAATTAACCTCATTAAATTTGGAGGAGTGAATCTCAGCAGTGGAATCAATCAAGCCAACACAATAAGAACCTACATCACTGCCTTTGAAACTAGTATTGTTAACTGTCAAAGTACTATAAAATGCGTTAATAATATTTGTATTATTTATAAATGTGGAATCTGAAATGAAAACGTCATAAGCAGATTTCAAATCAACAACATTAGAATTATTGAGGAAATAACAACCCACAATTTCCGCAGTACCATCAACAACAGATATCACATCAGCGTTACTGATAAATGAAACATTATCGAAAGCAGCATATCCCCCATCAACAGAAACAGTATTTTTGGAATTAACAATAGACACATCATATACGGCAACATATTCTCCAGCAATATTAAACACACCGGCTTTATTTAAAGCATCAATGACATGCCCGTCACCATCAATCTCAATGTGTGATTTATTAATTAAAATTCCACCCTTAAGTTTCTCATCATAATCATAATACCTGTAGTCATGCTGCAAAACAACTTTACCATTAGCATTATTGATTAATTTCTGAAGAGCAGTAAATGAATCCTCATCACAACTTACATTAAAGTAAAACTCTTCATTGACATTATAACAGGACATTTCCAGATAACCTGGCCCAATACCGTCGCCGATAAACTCTAATTCGGCAACACCATCAATCAGTGTGGCCTCAGAAACATTGATGTCTCCACCAACACAGGACAAGTCAAAAGTGACTGGAATTATACCAGTGAAAGTGGAATTAGTTCCTTTAGTTGCATCATACATATTGGTCAAGTTAAGAGTAATGATTGCCTTATCACCAACAAACAAGTCGAATTTGGACACATCAACTGTTAAAAACAACCAGTTATTTAACTCAACCTGGTCACCTTCAACAACAGGAGCAACATCATAATCATCAATTGTATTACCAAACCAGTTTTCATTCGCAGCAAACCAGAACGGACAATAAATTACAGAACCTGTTGAATTTAAAACAATTGAACTGGACAACTTATCGCCAGAAGCATTGGAATATATAACACTACCATTTTCCGCATAACCATTAACCAAAATGAAATTATACAATTCAATGGAATTAGTAGTAAGATTAAATAAACGGGCCTGATTTGCACCGTCAATCACATGACCATTACCATTGACCATCAAACTTTTATTAATCACAATACCATTCTTAAGATCACCATCAAAGTTAGGGTAATATTTATAAGACCTGTTTAAGACTATACTATCATAAACACTTGCGTTATTGATAATTTCCTGCAATTTTGTAAATGAATCTTCAGGAACAGTAACCACATTAAATGTAACTGTTTTATTAAATGAATAATATTTGAAATCAACACTTCCCACACCCTCATTAACAGGCATGTAAGACGCATTGCCTTTACCGTCAACCAATTCCAACTTATCCAAAGCTACAGCATTATTGACAGATGAAACATCGAAACAAACAGCAGGCAGATTAGTTTCCACATCATAAACCTTCCTAGAGGTACGGTCATAAGCATTATTCAGACTAACATTAATGACTGCGGATTCATCTATTTTTAAAAGAGTACTGTTGGCATTTACATCCAAAAACAACCATCTGTTCAAGTTAACACTTGATTCGACATTAGGTTTAACATTGTAATTTTCATTGGTGCTTCCAAACCAGTTATAATCCGCATAAACACTGTCCTTGTGACCTGATGCAATGTCATAAAGACAGTTATTATCTAGGAAAATTGAATAATGAACATCAACAGCATGAACCTTCGGATTGCCCACAACATTAATAACACCATCAATTCCCCTATTTGATATAAACAATGATTTATAAATTCTATTTAACTTATCAGAACGAGCATGGATAAAAATGGCAGCACCATTTTTAGCAGAATTATTTGCAAATACTCCACTAATTGATACATCAGACCACTCAGAATAAATTGCACCACCAAGTATAGCAGTATTATTCACAAATATTGAGTCAATGACAACATTATTGGATTGGTCAATAAAAATTGCTCCTCCATAACCTAAAAGATTATTGTTCTTAATGAATGTTGAATGGATAACAACATTATTAGAGCTACCTATCTTAATCGCAGCTCCACTAATACTCCTGGAGCTAAGAGTGTTATTAATAAATGTTGAATTAATCAAAACATTGTCTGCATAAATTTCAATTGCCGCATTATGACTAGAGTAACTGTTAATAAAAGTAGCATTTAAAATTTGAACATTGCCTGCTGTGATTCTAGCAATAGCAACCATACCATTAGCATCTATTGTAAAACCGTTACCATTCAATATCAATGGTTTATCAATGCATATATGTTTGAGTTTGAAGTCGCAAACAGACATATACTCATAGTTGCATGTCAAGTTTAAAACAGAACCTGCACTGTTAATCTGATACTGCAAATCTGTAAAAGAACCCGGCAAGTAATTAATAACAGAAAATAAAAAATTATTAGACATATAACTCAAGGTCACAACATCCTGTGAATCAAAGTCATAATTCATCACACCCACACCGGAGATAACATCCACATATCCAACGACACCACCTAAAGAGGAAACATTGAAACCAATATTCAGAGCAGTGTTGTTTTCAAGTTCTTGGGAATTTGCATTGTAAACTTTAAGATAAACAAACTTTGTACCAAATGTGTTTACACCGTTTACAAGGTCTAAAACCATCCAATTATCTAAGTCAACATTAAAGTCAGGTTTTACACTATAATTATATATGGTATTTCCGAACCAGTTGTAATCATAACTTGCACGTGCAGGATCACCCATCTTAAAATTATGCATATCAGTGAAACTATTATTCAAGAAAATATTATGAACAAAGTTAAAGGATTCACAACGGTAACCCTCCATAAGACAATTAGCATCATTTCCAATAAATTCACAGCGAATTATTGATACATCAGGCCCCCCATAAGAATCAAAGATGAACATGGAAGAATCAGAACTGCAATTATAAAATTTAGAATTTATAATTGAAATTACACCTGCGGTAATTCTAAGCAGCTCTAAACCATTTCCACAATTGTTGAATGTACAATTCTCAATGAAAAGATTTCCATTGGCTTTATAAATATTTTTGATATTGACAAAATTGATGTTTTTCAAGGTCAAATCCTTAGCAAAGCCCCCCTCTAATAATGAAGCAGTATTTTTTCCATCAATAGTATGACCATTACCGTCAATGACAAACTCCTTATTGAAAAAAATTCCATTGATTAATTTTTTATCGCAAATATCCATATACTCGTAATCTGAGGTTAAATTCAGAACAGAACCTGCATTGTCAATATCCCACTTTAGATTGGATAGGGAACGATTATAAATAGTTAAAGTCTTACCATAATTTAAATCGATTTTATGAGACCATCCCTTTGTTGAAATAGTAACAGCAGTATTTCCCTCAACTAATGGAACAATAAAATCACTAACCCTATGAAAAGTCATTGTATTTTGATTTGAAACAGTATTGGTGAATTTCAAATCAAACACCAATGGATAATAAGGAGAAAGACCACCATCACGCACATTTTGTAGCCACATTTCAACAACTGCAGCAAGTGCTGATTTCGTATAATCATACTTAACAGTATAGTAAAGATAATTCCAATCATTTTCAAGGTTCACTTTCTTATTAACATCGGGTTTGGTATCTTTATTGCTGGCTAAATTACCCCACCAATTTTTTGAAGCAGAAAAACTGCATGAAGAGTAAATTGCGTTCTTAGGACTGTTTCCTAAAATAATGGAACCTTTGAGACTACAATAACTGGAATCACAATAAATATCATAACCTTTTTTAGCAGAGTTGCCCGTAAAAGCGGATGAATCAATTTTTGTATATCTTGCATTGATATAAACAGCACCACCTTCATCCTTAGCATTATTGTTTGTAAACAAGGAATTCTTTATTGAATTATATCTTGCTTCAACATAAATGGCTCCACCGTCATCATCAGCGGAATTGGAATCAAAAACACAACCATCAACAACATTATTTTTAGAATCAAGATATATTGCTCCACCTTTGTCATTGGCATGATTTTTAGTAAAGATGCAACCAATAAACTTAAGATTAGGACATGTGGATTCCGAATATGCTGCACCACCCTGTTCTGATACCTTATTGCCAGTAAAATTACAATATGAAATAGTTCCTCCATTAATATTTTTAGAGAAAAATATTGCACCACCATATTTACAGTAATGTTCATTGCCAACATATCCATTATTATTGAATGAACACCTAGTTATTTGAATAGAAGTTTTAGGAGTTTCCTGGTTATTCATCACAAATATTGCACCACCCTGGTTATAACGACCAGTCCCCAGGTAATTAGAATCAAAAATACAATCCTCAATTCTAGTATTCTCACCGTTAACTGATATTGCACCCCCAATACGGTCAGCATGATTGCCAATGAATGTGCATCCTTTAACTAAAACACCATCAGCCGCCTTAAAAACATAAATGGCACCCCCATGCTTAAAACTCTCCACATTAATGCCTCTTCCAGCACGATTATTAACAAAAACTGAATCTATTATTTTGGCCTGACTCCTCGCTACATATACTGCACCGCCATCTCCTGCAGTACAATTTTCAAAACGACAAGATTTAACAGTAATCGGAGCACTAGAATAAATGGCACCACCCGAACTAGATGCACCAGAAAATATTTGAGAAAAAGTCTCCATTTTAACAACTTTAGTTCTAGGAAAAGCAACACAATTTGTAAAAGTACAATTAATAATATATGATTCATACTTCCCACTTACAACAATTGCACCTCCATTATTCCCATTCTCCGGTTTTGTAAAATTACAATTGGAAATTATAAAAGGACCCGCTGCCTTAGTATTTTTAATAATTCCATTTATTCCATTTATAAAATTAATATTTTTTATTTGCAAGTAGGCTGATGAGGGAGGATGATTTATTTTAAAAGCATATGCATAAACGAAAATAGTATGTCCCCTACCATCAAGTGTAATCGCTTTCGTAAATTCAATAGTATGAGAAGAACCTAGACGTATATTGTAATCCTTATCCAAGGTTACTGTTGAGCCCGGTTTAGCATCTTTAATTAACTTCGCCAATTCATCAGAAGTTCCCATTTTTGAATCAGATAACTGATCATCATTACTTACATTTAAAACTTCTTCCCCACCGGAAAATCTGAGTTTCGAATCATCTTCTTGAGAAGAAGTATAATTATCCTTTATTGAAGAATCATCATTGACAGCACATAAAGCATCCACCTGAAAATCAGATCCCTCCAAACTTAATCCATCATTTTCCAAATTCGTTGCATTGTCCATTTCATTTGCGCTAACAAACGATACTGAACACATCAATACCAAAATGGCAATGACAAACATAATCTTATAATTCTTGATAAATTCTACCCCCATTAAATATAATATGAGATGTATTTTTATGAAAGAAAGTATATATAAATTAGGTTAAAAAAACAATATTTTCAAAAAAAAATAATAAAAATGAAGAAAAATACATCAGAGTAGTATTTCGTTTGATTAAAAAAAAAAGAAGGATAAAATAATTATCCTTTTATTAAATTAACAGCAGTTTGGATAGCTTCATCCATTTTATCTGCGTTTTTACCTGCACCTTGTGCTAAAGTTAAGCGACCACCGCCGCCACCACCTAAAACACCTGCGGCAGTTTTTATAATTTTATTGATTTTTATATCATTGTCAATTGCATTCTGGGAAGCTGCTCCAACAATTTTACCATCACCGTTTCCCATAATAACTACATCCGCCTTTCCATTATCGGTAAAGTCAGTAGCTATTTTTTGAAGTTCCTTAATGTCTGTTTCCATTTTCTCGGAAATTACCTTCAAGCCATTGATTTCAACAAAGTCATCAGCAAGAGAATTCATTTTAAGTGATGCGATTTCTGATTTCAAACGATCAATCTCATTTTTCTGTGATTTCCATTCACTGAAGAACCTGTCACAAGTTTTTGGCAATTGATTGTTTTCAACTTTGAAAATAGCTGAACTTTCCCTTAGCAATTCATTATCATGTTGCATTGAATCGATTGCAGCAAGACCTGCTGAGAAATCAATCCTTTCAACACCATCCTGAACCCTTTCGGTTTTGTTGATTTTGATTGGTCCGACTACACCAGTTCTTAAGACATGTGTACCTGCACAGGCCTGTACATCAACGCCAGGAACTTTTACAACACGAATCATTTTGCCTGGAACGATACCCCCTTGGTAAAGTACGAATCCATACAATTCCTGAGCTTCATCACGGGTATGGAACTGGATGTCCAAGTCAATGTTGTCCATCACATATTCATTGGCAAGCTTTTCAATTTCATTCAGCTCTTCCTGTGTGATGCGCTTGTAGTGTGACAAGTCAATACGTGCTCTTGTTAATCCATTTTGTGATCCTGCCTGCCAAACGTGCTGACCCAGTACTTTTCTTGCAGCTGCAATGACCAGGTGAGTTCCTGTGTGGTGGCGTGCAAGAGTTATTCTTCTTGTCCAGTCAAGTTTTCCTGTGACTTTTTTGCCAACAACATCATCAGAAATGTCTTCATCTACATGATGCAATACAACATTATCAATCTTTTCAGCATGCTTCATGTTAATGTCATTTCCATCGATGGAAACTAAACCTATGTCTGAAGGTTGACCCCCTCCTTCAGGGTAAAATACTGTTTTATCGAAGATTAAACATTTGTCTCCATCTTTTTCAACTACGCCCAAAATTTCCGCTTCAAATTCTTTTTGGTAGAAATCTTTATAGAACAACAAATCGGTTTCAGGGAAGTCTAGTTCAAATGTGGATTTTTTATTAGAAGTGTCCTTTTCGTGAGCTCCTGCAACTTGAGTAAAGAAGTTATCCGGAACATTGACTGTGAAATCCTTGCCCGCCATTTCAACAACAGTTTCAGGAGGTATTCCATGAGCATCATATAAATCTATTAACATTTCAAGAGGCATTTCAGATTTGCCTTCTTTTTTAAGTCTTTTGATTGATCTTTTAACAATGCTTTTTCCTTTTTTGACTGTTGCGGCATAACGCTCTTCTTCCAAGGTAATGATATTCATGATATGTTCTTCTGAGTCACGAATTTCAGGGTAAAATTTAGATAGGAAATCCAGTTGAATGGCCATTACATCAGCCAATGATTCCTTCATGTTCAAATCCTTCATGAACCTGATTGTTCTTCTTAACACCAAACGTGCAAGGTAACCCTCTTTAACATTGGAAGGGATAATGCCATCAGCAATCATGAAAGCCAAACATCTGGTATGGTCTGCAATGATATAGATTGCTTCCATCGGTTCAGCTGCTTTTAAATAATCTTCCAAGGAAAGGTTTAAGCTGTCCGCCACTTGCTGCCTTAATTCCTTTAAATCACCTATATCTTCGATATCCATCATTCCTGCAATCTGGGCGTTTCTTCCCTGGATATCCTCATTGATTTCAACACCAGTCAATTCTTTCAATTTATCAACAACAGGTGCAAAACATGCATCATAGGCAGTTGGAGTTCCCTGTGAAATCCATGCAATACGTTCGAGACCATAACCAGTATCAACAACCTTGATTGGAATTTCCTTTTTGTCCCCGTTTTCAAGGGTTTCATATTGGATGAAAACCAATGTTGCAAGTTCCACCCCTCTGCAGCAGACTTCGTAGCATGGCCCTTCGTTACCTCCGCCGCTCCACCATGATTTGATGAATGTAATCTCTTCAGTGTTGATGCCAATGTGTTCAAAGAATTTATGACACAATTCGATTGTACGGTCTTCCCAGTAAATGAAATCATCTTCCTTGTTGATTACAGTATGGGTTCCCATTGTAAAGCAGGTCATGTGACGGCCTGTTCTTCCGACATTGTCAACATCATTAAGTCTGATTGAAGGTTGAGCCATTTCAATAGGATTTGCAGGTGGCTTAACAAGGCCTGAGGTAATCCATGGCTGGAAACAGAAGATTGATGCGCCAACTAAAAATACGTCATCTCTCCATCTTTTTGCAAGTACTGGGTACCTGTGGACATGTGTATGTCCTTCGCTTTCTAAAAATTCTCTAAAAACTTTCTGGATTTCATATAAATTGTATGGCTTATCAGTAGCAGGATTTGCAATAAACTCATACTCATCACATGGAGCATCTCCACAAGTATCCCTATCAACTTGGGAGTAAAACTCCTGTCCGCAAGTTTTACATGTTTGTTTTTTATAACCAAGTTCATCAAAAATTTCTACCATATGAATCAGTTCTAATCATTTATTAGTATAAAATATGTTTTTTGTTTAATAAATAATTAATGAAAATCAATTAATGATTACTTAAAAGCTTTCCAAATTCCAGGATAAAAAACATTGAAAAACAGCAAATACACAATTAAAAAAATCAAGAGAAATAAACTTAAAAATCAGATAATTAGTAAAAATAGTCAATTAACAAAAAAAAGAATAAAAAAAAGAAAGGTGATAGATTTAAAAAATCTATCCGAAGAGAGCACCTAATCCAGCTGCTGCTTCTTCTTCAGAAGCTTCTTCTTCTTCCTCTTCTTCTTCCTCTTCTTCTTCAGCTGCTTCAGCTGCTGCAGGAGCTGCAGCTGCAGGAGCTGCGGATGCAACAGCTGCGGTTTCGATAGCTTCTTCGATGTCAACATCTTCTAAAGCTGCGATTAATGCTTTAATTCTAGCATCATCAGCGTCGATACCTGCTGCTTCAATAATACCTTTAACATTTTCTTCGTTAATATCTTTTTCTGCACTGTGCAAAATCATTGCCGCATATATATATTCCATGTTATCACCATTAGTTTTTTAAAGTGTTAGTTATTAAATAATAAAAATTTTAATTAATTAATTTAACCGAAGAGAGCTCCTAACCCAGCTGCTGCTTCTTCTTCACTACTTTCTTCTTCTTCCTCTTCTTCCTCTTCTTCAACAACTTCCTCTTCTACTACTGGAGCAGCTGCTACAGCAACATTAGAAAGTTTATCTGCTAATTCATCGTCAATTGCGCCTTCAGTATCAGCAATTGCAGAAGCAATAGCTAACATTCTAGCGTTAACAAGACCAAGAATTGGTTCTGAAGTTTTGGAAGTTAATATAGCTCCTTCTACACCAACGCTGACAGCTCTGGTATGTGCGAGAGACAATATTGTGGAAATAGTTTTTGTAGTAGGTATAGCTGCATTAACAGACAAGTTGAATGCACCTGAAAATGCTTTTTGTACATCTGCTAATGTTTGTTCTTCGTCGATTGCAAGTACATCGGAAGTATAAACAGATCCTTCTTCGTATACTGCTTTTAAATCAATTCCTACTTCCATCGGATTAATATCCATTCTTGCCAAGGTAGCTGCTACTTGTTTAGATACTTCATCACCTGCTGCAACAACAACAGTTTCTTTTTGTACGCAGATTTTACCTTTATCAATTTTTGCAGGAATTCCAACTTGTTGTAATTCACCTAAGAATGGCCCTGGTTCAAATCCAGTGTCCCCTTCAGGTACAATAATATCATCAGGAGCAATAGTTCCTGGTTTTGCAGGAGCTGATGTTTTGCTGTCTTCTAATATTTTGAACAATTTGAAAGGGTTCATTTCGGTTGCAATAATTGCAACTTGACCATCCATATGTCCAGATAAATCAACAATGTTGTTTTTATCAGCATTACAATCTTCAAGAGCTAAATCAATGAGATTCTTTTTAGACATTCTGATAACAGCTTTTTCGTTGAGGGATTTCCTCATTTCTTGGAGCTGTTTTGCAGGAATGTTCATTAAATCCACAATACCAATAACATCGTATTGATTAATGATTTCTGAAAGCTCTTTAACTTCTTCCTTTTTCCATTCAGCAACATGAGCCATTAGATCACCCTCACTACTGGTCCCATAGTTGTTTTTATAAACATGGACTTGATTTGACTTCTTCCTTTTTCTAAATTGCGGTCTAGGACTGTAAGAACAGTTTCAATGTTTTCAGCTATGTCTTCGTCTGACATGTCTTGGCTTCCAACAACAATTTGAACACTAGCTTGTTGTTTTACACCAACTTTAACAGTACTTTGTAATCTTTCTAAAAGAGGGTCAAGTTTGATACTTGCAGGCACTGGTTTTGGCATTTTTCCACGAGGACCAAGAACTGGACCTAAGAATCTACCAACGAGTGGCATCATATCAGCTTGAGCTACAAAGAAATCAACAGAATTTGCTGCTTTTTTAGCGGATTTTCTGTCTTTTCCAAACTCTTCTAAATCACTTTTGTTGATTACAAGATCGAGACCAGCATTTTTAGCTTGAACAATGAGTTCCCCATCAGCTATGACTCCGATTTTAACATCTTTGCCACGGCCGTTAGGAAGAGTAACTTCCTCATTAAACCTATTTTCTGGCTTTTTGACATCTAAGTCACGGATATTAATAATAATATCTACGGACTCAGTGAAGTTTCTCGGCTTTGATTGTTCTTTAGCCTCCTTCACCGCGTTAACTACATCTTGTGTCATATTCATCCCCCATGAACATTATTGTTCAATGGTTTACATTTGGTTTCATGAGAATCGATTACTAAGAAAAAAATTCTTAAACGATTGCATGAATTAAAAACAGTATATCAATTATAATCGCAATTATAACATCATATACACTGTATTTATTAACTTAATTAAATTTTAAAAAATGATATCTATTCTGCTAAGATATCATCATATTCTCCAGCATCTACAGCTTTTTGTGCTTCTCTTGGGTCTTTACCATCAACAGATAATCCCATACTTACACAGGTTCCCATAACTTCTTTAACACCTGCTTTGTAATCATTTGCAAGTAATGAATCGAATTTCATTCTGGTAATTTTTAAAGCAGTTTCAATAGGTAAGTCATTTACAATGTCTAAACCTGGTTCGTGAGAAGCTTTTTCGATGCCTAATTCCTCCATGATAAGTGCAGTTGTTGGTGGAGTACCGATTTCAATTTCGAAATCTTTAGTATCTCTATCAATGGTAACTTTAACAGGCACTTTCATTCCTGCAAAGTCAGCGCTTTTTTTGTTGATTTCTTCAACAACTTGCATCATGTTAATACCGAAAGGTCCTAAAGCAGGTCCTAATGGTGGTCCTGGAGTAGCAGTTCCACCTTCGATAAGAACTTCGACTGTATCTTTAGCCATCAGTCAGCCTCCTTTTGAATTATTCTAATTTGATCAGCTTTAACAGTAACCGGAATTGGTACTGCTGCTTCTATTAACTCAAGGACGACTTCTTCACGTGATTCATCAATACGAACCACTTTCGCCCTTTCACCTTTGAACGGTCCAGAAATAAGCTCAACAATACTTCCTTTCTGAATTGAGGAAATAATTGGCTCTGGTTTCAAGAATCTTTTTACTTCTTCGAAAGTAATACCAACACTACCTTCTACAACCCCTCTTAAATGTTGTACTTTTAAGTCAGGATTTCTGAGATCTATTTTTGTTGATGATTCAACTAAAATATACCCTTTTAAAGATTCTGGAACAAGAATTGATGAAATGCCTATGCCATCAATAGTTCTGGCCTTACGAGCAAGCAACCTGGCAACATTCCTTTCTTGACCTGCAGAGGTTTTAAGAGCATATATGGAACTATTAGTATCTTCCATGAAAAATTCACCTATTTTTACTAGTTAATAAAATCATACATTAAGTTAAAAGTTATTTGAAGCCTGCAATATAATTGCAGATTCTTAGGTAATTCACAAAATTGTGAAAATTGACTAAGCTATCCCCCAGCTTCCCTAGGTTCTAATAATATCAATAGCTTATAGATTTTACTTGACAGTGAAAATCTAAAACAAGATAAAATTATTACAAAATTTTATTATAATTGCCTTGGATTAAAAGAGATGATTAATAGGTTTATAATCCTATTAATGAACCGAGTAAAACTATTACAAAACCCATTACACCAATAATAACTACACCAATTGCAGAAACTTTAGCAAGTTCTCTATATTCTTGTGCATCAGGTTTTCTAGATACTTTTAATACTCTTTTACTGTCTTTAACAAATTTATCAAAACGTTCTTGTACATTCATTTTAAATACCCAAAATTAAAAAAACTATGAAGTCATAGTTTAATGAATTATAATAAAATAATAGTAATAAAATAATTTATAATTTAAACATTAATAAATGTTTGCATTTTTCAAAAAAAATAATAAGATAGAATTAGAAAATTCCATCAATAAAATCATCTAGTTGATCACTAGCTGCATCTGATTCTGAAACATCATTAGTATATTCGATATCTGGCTCATTATCAGAGTCATAATCAGATTTAATGCCTGAAACAACCACAGTGGTCCTAACAGTATTTTGAAGACTTTCATCAATTTGAGTACCCCAAATAATGTTAGCTTCAGGATCCAATTTATCAGCAACAACTTGGACAATTTTTTCAGCTTCATGTAAAGTTAAGTCAGAACTACCTGATATGTTAACTAATGCACCAGTAGCGTTTGAAATATCAATATCAAGTAATGGGCTACTTAATGCTTCATGTACAGATTCCAATGCTCTGTCGCCAGAATCAGATTCACCCATACCAATCATAGCCATTCCAGAGCCACTCATGATACTTCTAATATCTGCAAAGTCTAAACTTACAAGACCTCTTTTAGTGATTAATTCAGTAATTCCTTTAACTGCTCTTCCTAAAATTTCATCAGAAACCATGAAAGCTTTATTTAAAGGTAAGTTTGGTGCAACTTCTAATAATTTATCATTAGGGATAATAATAACGGTGTCTGCAGATTCTTGAAGTTTTTCTAAACCTTGTTCCGCATTTTCCCTTCTTTTAATTCCTTCAGCAGAAAATGGTAATGTTGCAACAGCAACAGTCAATGCACCTAATTTTTTAGCTAATTTTGAAATGATGGGAGCTGAACCAGTACCTGTTCCTCCACCAAGACCGCAGGTGACAAATACCATGTCTGCACCCACTAATTCTTCTCTGATTTCATCTTCGCTTTCTTCAGCACATTCTTCACCTACAGATGGTTCTCCACCTGCACCCAATCCTTTTGAAGTTTGTCTACCTAATAATATTTTTTTACTAGATTGGCTATAAAATAAATCTTGAGCATCAGTATTTACTGCAATTGTAGTTGCTCCTTCGATACCCATTTCATTTAATCTTGAAATAGTGTTGTTACCTGCTCCACCAGCACCAACAACGAAAATTTTAGTTTTAACACCATCCATTATACTAATAAGCTCATCATCAATATCTGAGGAGATTTTTTCGGGTGTTTTTTCTTCCATTCTTTGTTCAGATTCTTTTATTGCATCATCTATAAATTTCACAAATTAACCCCACATACTCTGCTATTAAAATAATTGTTAAATATTTCTATTGCAACTAATATTTAAATGCAACTACTTTTAAGAAAATATGGAAAAAATATATTATTATAAAATATATTAATTAATCCCTAGGCATTGCAATAATTTCATGGAATTCCAAGTCAAACAAGTTTTTAGCATTGGCAGGAGTTAAAATAACTGCACTATCAACACCATGACCTCTTCCACCAATTGCAATAATTTCTTCACCAACAGGAATTAAACCTGCATCAGCAGCCATTATTGAAATTTCAGCCGCCACTTTAATACCATGGGAAAACATTCTAAAAGTATCTGCAACCACATCCAATGGAGAATATCCACCATATTTATTAGTTACACCTCTTGCAGCCCCACTAAATGCATGTAATCCAAAGTAAGTTACAATTCCTTCATCTTCTAACTTTTTAATCATTTCATCAGAAATATCAGATTCATTAGGACCGCTAAAACCACAATGATGAGTTACATTGATGATTTTAACCTGATCACCCACAGCATCTGCAAGCTTCAATGCAGATTTTCCTGATGCAGAAGCAATAACAATATGTTTAATTTGATCAGATAATTCCAATCTATCTTTAACAGCCAAAATTAATTCATCAGTATAATCATTACCTTCCTTATCAAAATATGTTATAAACTTTCTTGACATATCGACACTTCCAAAAACTTATAAAATAAAATAACTTACTATATTAATATATTAAACAACTGGTTTTAAAAAGATTTTTATGAAGAGTGATGAACTGAAAAATATAAAACATATAATAAATGGAGATTACATCGTAATTCCCATTGAAACAGGCTACATTAAACCAAATGAAAATTTAAATTCAATAATTTATCCTGCAAAAGAATTAATGGAAGATGGCGATTATTTAGTGATAGCTGAAACACCAATTTCAGTTTCACAAAATAGATTAGTGGATGAATCCAAATACAATCCGTCATTGACTGCAAAATTTCTAACAACCTTTTGGAGCAAATATCTTTGGGGATATGTTTTGGGACCTGCCTTGGGAATCAAAGAACGAACCATCAAGAATCTTCGGAAGTTGCCGGAAGAGACAAAAGCACATAAGGAAGTGGTGCTTCAGTTATATGGAATGAAGCATGCATTGAAACCTGCTTCAGAAGCAGGAATTGATTTGAGTAATGCTCCCGGAACCTACGTTTCTCTACTCCCTGAAAATCCGGAAAAGGTTGCAAAGGAAATTAAAGATGAAATAGGAAAAGACGTTTGCGTACTTATTATTGACACCGATGCAACATATATGAAAAATGGAAAATATTTTACCGGCCTTCCCATTGCAATTGATGGAATTGAAGCCGACAAGGGATTTTTCGGATACTTCAAAGGACAACTGTCAGAAAATATGGGTTCAACACCATTAGGCTGCAGTGAAAAAATCAGCGTTGAAGAAGGTTTGAAAATTGCCAATATTGCAGAAGACTATCAGAAATCACTTTCCACAGAAATGAAAACAATACATAGTGTAAAAGCCGTTTTAGGCACAGAAATGGATGAAGTAACCGTTGAAGCATTGGATTCAATTACCCACACCCCCGCAGTGATTATCCGAAAAAGACAATTATAAACCACACCCTCAAGATAATGCCAAAATATGGACATTCAAGAAAAATTTTATATTAAATATTTTATATAAATAGAAATGCTTAAACAATAATATGAAACGATTATTTTTTAAGAGTTAAACTTAAAGGATTGGTCTTGATGAAAATAGATACGTTAGGTAAATATAGGAATTTCTTATTGCCCTTGGCAGATTGTATTGCCATCATTTTAGGGTACTATTTTGCATCTGTATTGATTACAGATTCATTTTTAATGAATCCCACAAGTGCAGTTACAAGAAATGAACTTATAATCAGTATAATATTGGCGATTATAATTTTCCAGAGTGTTTTTAGAGTTACAAAAAGATACTCCAATATTGTCAGATACGAAAATAATCAAGACTATATAATATACATACTCCTTTCAATCGTTTCAATACTAATCGTATCCGTAATTGAAGAGCTCATATTAAAAATGAAAAACCCTTCAATCAAATTTAATTTGGCTGTGAGCCTTATTATCGGTATTATCATAATAGTAATACGTTTGGTTATAAAATATATGTTATTATCAGATATTGCCAATAAAGAAATAAATTACACTCCTGAAAACAAAAAGAAACTATTAATCATCGGAGGAGGCTATTCAGCAAACGACATAATAGGCACATTGAATACTACACTAAAAGGAAGATATGAAATTATAGGAATCATCGACGATAACAGAAAACGTGTAGGATACTCTGTTGCAGGAGTAAGAATCATAGGTACCAGAAACGACATTGAAAGAATCTGTGAGAAATACAATATCGATTCAATCTTCTTTACCATAGTGAATATTGACAATAAAAATAAAAAGGAAATTCTTGAAATCTGCAGCAAGACAGGTGCTGAAATCAAAGTTCTGCCAAGTTTAAAGGAATTGATTACCCAAGAAAATCTCTACAGCAGCCTAAGAGATGTTGAAATTGAAGATTTGCTTGGAAGAGACCCTATTGAACTCGACAATAACAATATTAAAAGCCTAATCCATGGCAAAACCGTTTTGGTGACAGGCGGAGGAGGATCCATCGGTGAAGAGTTATGCAGACAGATAATGCTGCATGATCCAAAGCAATTATTAATGTTAGACATTTATGAAAACAGTTTATATAATATTGAATTGGAATTAAAAGGAAAATATCCCAATAGCGATATCAAAGCAATCATTGCAAATATTAGGGATGAACAGAGAATGTTTGACTTATTTGAAGAATTTTCTCCAGAAGTCGTTTTCCATGCCGCAGCACATAAGCACGTGCCACTAATGGAAAACAATCCTTCAGAAGCTGTTAAAAATAATGTGTTTGGAACATATAATCTAGTGAACGCATGTGACAAGTATAAAACAAAACGATTCATTTTAATCTCAACAGACAAAGCGGTCAATCCGACAAATGTAATGGGCGCAACCAAAAGAATGTGTGAAATGATTATACAAGCAAAAGACAAAGAAAGTGAAACCGAATATGTTGCCGTTCGTTTCGGAAATGTCTTAGGAAGTAACGGGTCCGTAGTGCCATTATTCAAAAGGCAAATCAAGGAGGGAGGTCCTGTAACCGTAACCCACAAAGACATTACAAGATTCTTTATGACAATACCTGAAGCCGTGGCTTTAGTATTACAGTCAATAACCTATGCAAAAGGTGGGGAAATCTTCGTATTGAATATGGGTGAGCCAGTTAAAATTTATGACCTTGCAAAAAGTCTTATTGAATTGTCCGGATTGAAACTAGGCACAGACATAGATATTGAGATAACCGGCTTAAGACCTGGAGAAAAGATATATGAAGAACTATTGATGGATGAGGAAAATCTTGAAAAGACCAATCACGAGAAGATATTTATTACAGAGCCAATGAACTTTACAATGGACGATATCCAAGTTAAATTAGATTCATTGCAATATTTGATTGATAATGACATAACCGACAAGGAACAAATCAAAAACACATTAAAAGAATGTGTTCCTACTTATAAAAGTCCTGAAGAAATTAACGGAGATAAAATATGAATATACCATTTTCACCCCCAGACATTACAGATGAAGAAATTGAAGAAGTAGTTGAAGCTTTAAAATCAGGTTGGATTACAACCGGACCAAAAACAAAAGAATTTGAAAGAAAAATAAGCGAGTACTGTGACACTGACAAGACCGTTTGTTTAAGCGCAGCAACTACCGCTTTAGAAATGACCTTGAGATTATTGGGCATTGGCAAAGGCGATGAAGTAATTGTACCTGCATATACCTACACTGCAACATGCAGCGTCATTTGTCATGTTGGAGCCACCCCAATAATGATTGACAGTCAAAAAGACAGAGAAGAAATGGATTATTCATTAATGGCAGATGCAATTACTGATAAAACAAAAGCAATAATTCCTGTTGACATTGCAGGAATATTATGCGATTATGATAAGATATTCGAAATAATTGAAGATAAAAAAGAATTATTTGAAGCCAACAATGAAATCCAGGAAATTTTTAACAGAATCATTGTTGTTGCAGACTCCGCTCACGGTTTTGGAGCAATAAAAGAAGGTAAAAAATCAGGAAGCTTAGCTGACTTCACATGCTTTTCATTCCATGCAGTTAAAAACCTGACAACCGCCGAAGGTGGAGCGGTAACCTGGAAAAACCACGACGGATTGGATAATGAAAAGGTATACAAAAAATATCAGATTCTATCCCTACACGGTCAAACCAAAGACGCCTTGGAAAAAACACAAAAGGGGTCTTGGGAATATGATATTTTAATTCCAGCGTATAAATGCAATATGACTGATGTTCAGGCAGGAATTGGTCTTGGACAAATAAAAAGATATGACTCAATGCTTACCCGAAGACATGAAATCATCGACAAGTATGATGCTGCCTTTAAAGACTCAAAAATCATAATACCAATCCATAAAACCGAATCAATGAGATCTTCCGGACATCTGTATCTCACAAGGATTGAAGGCATAACACTTGAAGAGAGAAATGAAATCATAGTTAAAATGGAAGAGAGAGGGATAAGTACAAACGTTCACTACAAACCGCTCCCATTATTAACAGCATATAAAAACCTAGGTTTTGACATTAAGGATTACCCTAATGCATACAATCTGTTTAAAAATGAATTGAGTTTGCCTATTTATTCCAAGTTAACAGATGATGAAGTTGACTACATCACAGAAAATTTACTTGACATTTTAAAAGACTATTAAATTTTAAAAAATTAGTTATATTTTTATAATAAAAAAGATATAACTAAACATTAATTTTATAAGTTATCATAATTACTATTTGTTTATTTTTTTATATTTTCAGTTTAGATAACAATATGATAATGAGATTTAGGGGAAATTAAATGATAGATGATCCATTAGTAAAGACCTTATTAACCAATGTTGTTGAAGATGAAAGCAATTTACCTATTATTCAATCTTTAATTGACGGAATTGAAACCGATGAAGAAATAGCTAAAAAAACTGGAATTAAATTAAATATTGTTAGAAAAATTCTTTACAGACTTTATGATATGGGATTAGCTAGTTATAAAAGAAGTAAAGACCCTGAAACTCAATGGTTTACATATTCTTGGAAATTTGAAACTGAAGAAGTTATTTCACGTATTAGAAAAGATTCTGAAAAATATTTGAAAATGCTGAATGATGAATTAGAACGTGAAGAAAATAATATGTTTTTCATATGCCCGCAAGGTCATGTGAGACTTGATTTTGATGAAGCTTCAGATTATGAATTCCTATGCCCTGCATGTGGCGAAGAACTAGAATTCCAAGACAACGAAGCCAACATTAAACAGCTTAAAGAAGACATTAAAATGGTTGAAAGTAATTTTAATTCCTTCAATGAAAAAGTGAAAAACTAATATGAAAATGGAAATTGAATTGCTTAAACAGGAAGGAACTCCCAATAATGTCATAGAACATTGTGAAGCTGTTTATAAAAAAGCTATGGAAATAGCTGCTAATTTTGATAATGTGGATGAAGACCTAATTAGGAAAGGTGCTTTGCTGCATGATATTGGAAGATCCAAAACACATGACATAACCCACGCAATCGAAGGAGTGAAGATTGCCCAGAATTACGGTTATGATAAAGATGTATTGAATATTATCGAAAGGCACATTGGTGCTGGAATTACTGAAAGCGAAGCAGAAAAACTTGGTCTTCCAGTGAAATCATACATTCCACAAACCCTTGAAGAAAAGATTGTTGCACATGCGGACAATCTGGTTAGTGGCAGTAAAGAAGTTGATATTGATTTTGTTATCAAAAAATGGAAAAGAAGAATTGATGATAGCGACGACAACATTGAAAGGTTGCTTAAATTAGATGAAGAATTAATTAAATCTTTTGAGGAATAAGTATGAAAGTAATATGTTCAAGTGAAGAGTCTTTATACCGCCCAGAAGCTGTAAGGTGGAGACAAAGGATGGAAATGATGAAACCTCTTGGAGACACTGTCGTTTTATTGCCTTGCAGTATGAAAAAGCCTTATTCCAATTCCAAATCACACCAAAAGTTTAGAAAAATCACAAGGTCATTTCAGGAGCTTATTGTTACATCCCCATTTGGAATCTGTCCTAGAGAGCTTGAAAATACTTTTCCAATTCAGTCATATGATGTAAGTACAACCGGCTCATGGTCACAGGATGAAATTGATGAAAGCGGAAAGCTAATCAGAAAATATTGTGAAGGGAAAACAGTTATTGCAAATCTTGCAGGAGGTTATTTGGAATCTTGTGAACAATATGTTGATGATTTTGTTAATGTTTGTGTAGATGAAAGACCAACATCACCTGATTCACTTTATAACCTAAGGATGGAACTTAAAAAGCACCAACGAGTAAACAGAAGAGAAAAGACTTTGCATGAATTACGTTCCATTGCAATGTATCAATTTGGAGAAAACGCTTATGAGTTTATTCCAGATAATGTAAAAACCAAGGGAATGTATCACAAAAGGATATTGTCTGATGGAAAGCAGTTGGCTTTACTTAATAAAGATCATGGATTATTCAGATTAAATTTACCTGGCGGAGAAATTTTAAAAGATTTGGGAATTCATATCGTCAATATTGATTTTAATTTAGAAACCAATACTGTATTTGCGCCAGGGATTAAAAAAGCAGACCACAAAATTATTCCAAATGATGAGGTTGTGGTTGTTAAAGATGACACAGTAGTGGGTGTTGGAAAAGCCATAATGACCGGCCGTGAAATGGAAGAATGCGGCAATGGAATTGGCGTGAAAATAAAACACCGAGTCAAATGAATTCAAACCATTGCCTAAAATATAAACAAAACATATATAAATGTCATTAATAATAATTATAAATACAACAAAAATAGGAGACTAAATATGTCAGAAGATTTAGTGAATGATATTAAAGATGCTGTTTCTGTAATTAATGACCCTCACATGGGAATCAGTATTGTAGAAATGGGTATTGTACAAGATATTACCGTAGATGGCGATCAAGCTGAAATTATACTCAAACCTACCAACCCAGGCTGTATGAGTATCACCCGTATTGCGGCTGATGCAAAAATTAGAGCTGAGAACGTTGAAGGTATTGAAAAAGTAAAAATCATCGTTGAAGGACATGCCATGGCTGACTCCATTAACGAAATGATTAACAGATAATTTTTTTAAAACTTATTTAATTCTATATATAATCTTCAAAAAACCGAAAAGATTATATATAGCTATTAATATAAGTATAAGTGTTGACAGTTAACTGTCAAAGATATTTTTTTATAGGCTAGTGGCACAGCTTGGTTAGCGCGCTCGGCTGATAACCGGGAGGTCATGGGTTCGAATCCCATCTAGCCTACTTTTAACTGATTTTTGCAATATTTTCTTTTTACATGACAATTTTTTCTTTAAAAGACTGAATTTTCAAATAGTGACTAATTTTATATAGTATTTTCAACATAATTTATCACCAATGTACAAAAAGTTGGAATAATGATATTTATGTGGGAAAAAATCAACGAAAAGTTCAAAAAATATCCGGCACGAATAAGAGTTGCTGAAAAAATGATTGAACTGGGATTATCTTTAAATGATGACGGCAAAATTTATTGCGGCAATCTAAAAATAAGTGATAAAGCATTAGCTACTGCTACCGATGTAGATAGACGAGTAATCAAATCTACCATAAACGTCATAAAGGAGGATGAGGAATTATACAATTTATTCAACAATATCATCCCCGCAGGAACACTTTTAAAAAATATTGCAAAAAATCTAGAATTGGGCGTAATAGAAATAGAAGTAGGATCTGAAAGTGAAGGAATACTAGGTGCAACAGCAAATTTAATTTCAAAAAAAGGAATCGGCATAAGACAAGCTTATGCTGAAGATACTGAGCTTCAAAAAGCCCCATCATTAACAATCATAACAGAAAAACCTGTTAGTGGTGATTTAATAAACGAATTTTTAAAAATAAAAGGAGTAACAAGAGTGTCTATTTACTGATTTTCTAAATCAGCCATTCTTGCTTTTTCCATTTCTTCATCTTCTTTTTCAAGAATATCTAAAAGTTCTTCCCAAGCTTCTAAAGATTCTTTAGCAGCTTCTTCGGTTAATTTTTCAATTGCAAAACCAGCATGGATTAAAACATAATCCCCTACCTCAACATCAGGTAAAAGATCTAATTTTGCTTGTTGTCTTGCTCCACCAAAGTCAGCATACAACCAGTTTTCCTCTCTATTAATTTCAACAACGTGAGCAGGTGCTGCAATACACATAATTCCATCTCCAAAATTTTAATATATTATTACTATTAAAAGTTAGTATTATATAAAACTATCTACAATAGGCGATTTTATGAAAAATATTGTTATTGGTTCAGGGCCTGCAGGACGATTAGCTTCCATGCAGCTCGGAAAACTTGGAGAAGAAGTTATATTAATTGAAAAAAATCATATAGCCGGAACTTGCTTAAATGAAGGATGCATGGTTATTTGTGCATTGACAGACATTACAAAATTTATCGATATGAATAAAAGATTTAACAATCATGGATTTTTAAAAAGCCAAATTGAAGTCTCTTATGAAAAAATAGTTGAAAAAATTACTGCAACCCAAAAAGCTCTTAGAGCAATAGAGCAGAAAGAAAATGAAAGTGTAGGAAACAAGGTTATTTTTGGCGAAGCAAGTATTGATGGAAATGAAATTAAAGTGAATAATGAAAGCTTTGAATATGACAACCTGTTAATTGCAACAGGAGCACGTCCATACATTCCAGACATTAAAGGCAGCGATTATGGATTAACCAACAAAGATATTTTAAAACTTGACGATGTTCCTGAAAAATTGAATATCATCGGTGGAGGAATAATAGCCTGTGAAATAGCAAACATTTATTCAACTCTTGGAAGTGAAGTCAATGTTCTTGCAAGAAGCGAATTCTTAAAGGAGATTAATGAAACAACAAAAAAATATGTTCTGAAAAAGATTATTCCTGAAGTTAATGTTTATGAAAATACAAATGTAAAAGAAGTTTGCGAAAATAAAGTCATCACAGAAAATGATGAAGAGCTGGAAGGTATTGCATTTTTTGCAACAGGTAGAACACCAAACAGTGAAATAGCCGAAGGATTTGTAGAATTAAATGAAGACAAATCAATCAAAGTTAATGAAATGATGCAAACCAATGTTGATAGTGTATATGCTGCAGGTGATGTGACCGGAGGATACAAGCTAACACCAGTAGCAAGAATGGAGGGTATCGCAGCTGCAAGGAATATGGCCAACTATGCAAATAAAGTAAGCTACCATTGCATTCCACAAACATTAAGTTTGAACATGGAAGTGGGTTTTGTTGAAAATGAAAAAAGTGAATGCAGTGAAGATGACAAAGCCACAATTGGAATACCTGGAATTGCAGGGCCTGGTGCATTTTGGAATATCCTAACTGGAGATACCGGATACACCGAAATTGAATTTGACAAAAAGAACAATAAAATCAACAAAATCAATTCAATATCACCATCAGCACCCAGCGATATTGCATACCTCTCATATTTAATGAGAGAAGATTACGACTTGGATGACTATGGAGATTTCCTGGAAGTCCATCCAACAACAGATGCAAATTTTAGAACAATAAAATATATGTGGTTATAATACCACTATTCTAATTTTTTTAACATTCTGTCCGCCAAATCATCAGCGGCTTCAGAGCAGAGCTTACCATATTTGACAGCATTTTGTTTTAGGGAATCCATATTCTCGAATGCCTCGTTTATGCTTTTGCAAACATCTTCAACTTCAGATTCGATAATTGCCCCTTTAAACACTCCTGCCATATTCTGGTATCTTCCCCATTTTACTTTAGTCAAAGCGATAATCGGAGTTCTTGCAACTAAAGCCTCTTCTAGAGAAACACCATCATCAGTCAACACAGCCAAATCAGCATATCTGAATAAATCATTAATCCATGTGATGTAGCCTGCATAAATGATTTTTTCTTCATCAATCAAATCCATATATTCATCATGAAGCGGAAGTCCAACCAAAACAAGATTATACTTATCGCCAAACTCTTTTAAAGTCAAATCCATCGCACGAATAGTTCCTTTAAAAATTGATGATCCTGAAGAAAATAAAATGGTTTTTTTGTTTTCATCAAAATTAGGAAATTCCTTAAGCTTTTCAAAAGCAACCTCAGCATCTCCCCCATCAACATCTTTAGACAAAGGATAGAACGCCTTGTCCATATTTTCAGGTAATTCATCCCATCTGAATTTATCCAATTCTGGCAAAATATAACATTGATTGAATTTTGGACAAAATGATGAATCGAGAGGTGTTGAAATTAAAGAAAATGTTGGCTTTCGTGCAAATTTACCTCCAAGTGATGCTACAATAGCTCCACCACCCAAAACACCAACTACAAAATCAACTTTTAATTTTTTAATAAGGTTTCGGGCTTTGAATGTTGCAACAACTAATTTGGCCGCTCCTTTTGCAGCGGATAATTTTGTTGCAGAATGTCCGCCAGCATGAGGGACTGAAATCTTATGCCAATTATAGCCATGTTTTTCAAAAAGAGTTCCATGAGCAGATGCATCCAATGCTATTTCACAGGTAACCCCCCTTCTTTCAAGAGCGTTCATTGCATTGAGAGCAGTCATTGCATCTCCACCCAATCCCCTACCAGTAACAATGAATAATGCCTTCATAATTTATCTCCTTAACATTATTCTTGGTTTAACATCATCGTTATGATAATCTGGATGGCGTCTTGCATAAGGATTGTATAATAATCTTCTAAATCCTAATGAAATTAATAACGGGCTTGTAACAGGATATTGATTTTCTTTTAAAACATATTTCCTAACCAAATCTCCTAATCCTCCGCCGGTTAAGACATCCATGAAATAATCTCCAAAAGTAGGATTGATTAAACCTAACCTTTGTCTGAAGAATACTTTTAAGGTATTGCGTCTTACAAATGCTATTAATGCTGTAGTGATTAGGAACAATAACAACAGCCACCAGAATCCGCCAACAATATAAAATGCGATTCCTAATGCCACACCGAATGTATGGTTTCCAACTTCACCCATCATGATTTTACCAGAGAAATCCAATGGACAATATCCTAAACAAACTACCAAAATCAGCAACGGTGTGTAAATAGCCAATAATTCCCCCGCAGGTTGAGAATTGATTAACAACATTATTCCCATGGTTAAAACAGACATGATAATTGTTACAATACAAGTAGACCCAGGTTGCATATCTGAAATATTCATAGGTTGAACCATCAAAGCAATGAGAATTGCAGAAACGCCCAATCCTTCCATAATTCCAACAATCATTACCAGAACTATACCTATGCCTCTTGAAAGTTGCCCCCATTCAATTCCTAATGGGGCGAATTTTTTTCTTCCTAGAATATCGTCAATAAAAGCAAAAACACCAATGATTAAAACAAGATTATTGAATTTCGGCAATAAATAAAATGATAAAATAATAAATGGAACTAAACCAATTCCTCTAGGTATTCCACCACGCACATTAGGATATAAATTGCCCAAATAGCCTTGTTTTCCTAAAAAATTAAAAATTATACTCAATACTGCTGTTCCAACAGCAGATAGAATAAAAACAAAAACCATTGCAAAAATTACTGACAGATACATCATAAATATCACAATTATAAAAATGTCTTATACATTATAAGTTATAATAGTTTATTCTATATAAATCTAATATATCAATAATTTCAACAAAAATCAGGCGATTTCATACCTTAAAATCGCAGCCATACCCCCCAAGCTTTCCAGTTGCTTGCCTCCTTCATGTTCGCTGCTGATGACCATGACTTCACCTTTCATATTTTCAACCATGTCCATCAAATCACCCATATTTTCATCAGCCACCTTAGTATCCAATACTAAAAGTTCGCTGACAGCTCCAAGATTTATTGCATTTTTCGTTTCTTTTGACCCATAAGCGATTTTTGAAGAATTTTTACCTATCTGTTCCAATAGCCTATTGATGGCACCCATTTCCTGGCCAACCCTATTTTCAGAGGTTAATTTTTCAACTGTGCCTTTTTTAAGAACTTCACTTATTCCATTCCTGCCTCCAGAGCCAGTAGGTTCAATAATTGAGATGTTTGCCAAATCATTATGTTTTTCTTTGAGATAATCATAAAAATCGTTTTTAACAAATCCCGGGCCAGCTATGATGATGTTTTGTATTGAATCGAATTTTTCAATTGATTCTATTACCTTTTCATAGAATTGAGTAATGTTTTTCTGTCTGTTTTTATCAATTATCCTTTTTCCTGAAACATGACCCTTAATAGGACCATAATACTCAATTCCGAATTGCCTCATCAAACCTAAGGTTGCATTGTCATCTTCCAATACGACGATTATTGCAGATAATTTTTTAGATGCATCAATAGCCTGATTAAGTCGTTTAATTGCCCATTTTGGCCATCTTTCTTTCTTGATTGTTAAAGGGGTGTTAAGTTTAACTTCAAGGGTGTGGTGTGAACCCAGTGGAATCAAATCTTCAGGACCTCTTGTGATAACACCAGTCAACCTTAATTTACCTGTGAACAAATGAAAACTGATATTTTCAATGTCTAATCCCAAATAAAAAGTTTTTTTAACTCCCCTATCGCTTCTGAGTTTATCTCCAGTATTGTCCTGTATACGGCGTGTTGTTTTGGAAGATGCATTGTCACCAACTTCAACAATATGTGACAAATGCCATAAATCATCCAATGTTTCTGGAACAACTTCAATAATTCCCTCTTTTGTATCCTGTTTTATAATTTTCATAATATTCAGAAATATTTTATCTTAATAGTGAAAGAATACTCTGACCTCTTTAAGGTCGGAGATGAATTTCACAAAAAGGCATCTGAAGATATTATTTTTCAAATGCTCTCTCTATTTCTTTATATATTATTTATTATTTAAATTAGTTTATAATTAATTTTAAAATTATCTCTAAATGGAGTTTTAAGTGTTTT
>NZ_OMWD01000027.1:0-18305 GCF_900314695.1 uncultured Methanobrevibacter sp.
TACTTTTAAATTAAAAATAAAGAAAAATTAGAAAAGAAAATAATGTTTCTCTTCAAAAATTTTTTTGATCAAAATCAATTAAGTTTTTGAAAGAGCCAAGATTAAAATATCTAAAAAAATAAATTTATGTAAAATTTAATTAATTCAAATATTGTGAAATATCCGTGTCTCTAACTATTTTCTTTCTTAAAATCTTATCAATGCCCGTTCCATATTGGGCTGCTTTTTTAGGCCTGTAAGCTATTTCGTAGTCAAGCCCCTCTTCAAAGGCTATTTTTCTCAGGATACTTTTTCTCATATCATCATGCATTGAAACTATTTTTTTATTATCAGGAATATTCAATACCAGTTCCACCAGTTTCTTATCTAAAAATGGCAATCTTAATTCAACCGAATTAAGCATTGAGCATGCATCATCCCGCTCAAGATTTACATGATACATGTTTGACATGTCTTCCCTCAATGTCCAATTTAGGCTCCCATCAACGAAGTTTTGAAGATATCTTTTGTATCCTCCAAATAGCTCATCGGCACCCTGGCCGGAAATTGCTACCTTTATGCCATCTTTGGCAACTAATTTGGTGGCAAAGTAAGTGGTCAGTCCAACACCAACTTTCATCAGATTATCATCACCAATGGCTTTTACAACACTCGGCAGGGCGTCCCTTATCATATTCTCATTTACTTCACAGATTTCCAAGTCCAAATTCAGGAATTTTGAAGCGTAAATTGCCGCTTCAACATCTTTTGAACCTTCAACACCAACTGCATAGAGTTTAATTTTAAGGGGAACATTTTCAGAAATCTCTTTTAGAAGCAGTGCCAAATATGAACTGTCAATGCCTCCGGAAAATATTACGCCCACCTCAGTTAATCCTTCAACTCTTTTAACAACACTTAACTTTAACATTTTGTCTATTTTAGCAACATCCCCATCCTGAATCTTTTCCCAAAGATGCTGTGCTGGAGATATATCTTCTCCATTAAAGAGTATGTGTTCAGGTTTCAATGTGTTAATATCACTGAATCCTACTTCCTTAAGTGAAAGGGCTGATGATGCAAATCCAAAATTAATGCCATCTCTTGAATAAAATAGTGGTTTTACTCCTAAAGGATCACGAACAAGTGCCAAATTTTCACCATCATATACTGCAAAGGCATAGTCCCCATCTACTAGGCGTGTTGCAAGTTGGATGGCACTAACCAAATCTCCTTTGTTATAGCTATCAATCAAATAAAGCAGTGCATCAGCATCAGAAGTTATCTCAGCAGTAACGCCAACCTTTTTAAGCAAATTTCGAATTGTGTGGAAATTGTATATTTCACCGTTGAAAACCAAAACAAGATTGTCATTTCTTGTAGGCTGAGGTTTTGAAATTCTGTCATCCAAATCATAAATAGAAAGTAAATTATGACCAAAAGCTATTGAATAGTCATTATCATCTGAAAAATCATCCAAATTAATGTCAGTGTGAATTTCATCCAAAAAAACACCGGATGAATCAGGACCCCTATTTTTTGAGGCTTTCAACATTTTAATTATATCATTACCTTTAAAATTTCCTTGTAAACCTACTATTGAACACATGATATAATATTATAAATTAATAATACTTAAAATTTAAAAAGAAAAAGAAAAAAGTGAGACGAATAATTAATCATTCGCCCATCTTTTTAGTTTGGGAAATACTTCTCTCATCATTGCACTTGCTTCATCCTTATCAATTTCAGGATGGACCTCAACCATTTTTTCAATGCAGAAATTCATCATTTCTTCCATGGACATGTCTGAAGTGAATTCCCCATCCTTAAAACAGTACATGCAGTAATCTTCATTTTTTGAACCGTCCGCATTGGTTGCGAAAAGTTCATCGGTTAACGGCATCGCACATGATTGGCAAAACTTTTGGTTTTCATAATTATCCACCATATCACCTCCAGTATTATTTTAATTGACTTAATATTTAAGTTAATTCAGAGGACTCTTTCAAAAACTTTGTTGATTTTAAAAATTCAATGTAGTTGACAGGATATCTTTTAAATTACTAGAAAACACAAAAATGAAATGTGTTTTAAAAATCATATTTTAAAAGTTTCATGTTTAATTTAAATCATATATCTTTTATGGGTGTGTATTAAATTTTAATTTAATACTTTTAATTATTTATAATTATATTGTTGATTTTTTGGAAACTGTAAAATTTTATATATTACTTAAAACATATAATAACAATTATTATAATATTTTTATAGGAGAACAAAAATATGGTAGAAAAAGGAACAAAAGTGTTAAAAGAAGGTTTTGCAAAAATGACAAAAGGTGGTGTTATTATGGATGTGGTGAATGCTGAACAGGCAATAATTGCAGAAGATGCTGGTGCAGTAGCAGTAATGGCGCTTGAAAAAGTGCCTGCAGACATTCGTGCAGCAGGAGGAGTTGCAAGAATGGCAGATCCTACAATAGTTGAGGAAGTAGTTGAAGCAGTTTCAATTCCGGTAATGGCAAAAGCTAGAATAGGGCATATTGCAGAAGCACAAATCCTTGAAACATTGGGTGTTGACATGATTGATGAAAGTGAAGTATTAACACCTGCTGATGAAGAATATCACATTAACAAAAAAGAATTCACAATACCATTTGTATGCGGAGCACGTAATCTTGGTGAAGCATTAAGAAGAATAGATGAAGGAGCATCAATGATACGTACCAAAGGAGAACCTGGAACCGGAAACATAGTTGAAGCAGTCAGACACATGAGAATGGTGATGGGTGAAATCAGAACAATTCAGGGAATGGAGGAAGAAGAGCTTTGGAAATATGCAAGAAATATTGAAGCACCAATAGAACTTGTAAAAGAAACTGCAGAACTTGGAAAATTACCTGTTGTAAACTTTGCTGCAGGAGGAATTGCCACCCCCGCTGATGCATCATTGATGATGCAATTAGGTTCTGATGGAATTTTTGTAGGATCAGGAATATTCAAGTCTAAAAATCCAGAAGCATTTGCAAAAGCTATTGTTGAAGCAACCGCAAATTATGATAAACCTGAGGTATTGGCTGATGTATCAAAAGGTTTAGGTGAAGCCATGAAAGGACTAGAAATGTCAACATTAAACAAATCCGATAGGATGCAGGATAGAGGAATCTGAAAATGGTTAAAATAGGAATTTTAAATTTACAGGGTGCAGTATCGGAGCACTATGACCTAACCAAAAAAGCTATTGAAAAATTAGGATTGGATATTGATGTTGAAACAGTAAGATACAGTGGTGATGTTAAAACATGTGATGGAATAATAATTTCGGGAGGTGAAAGTACAGTCATTGGCAAACTAATCAATGAAAGAGGTATTGACAAAGCAATTAAGGACAATGACATTCCGGTTTTTGGAACATGTGCTGGCATGATACTGTTAGGTAAAAAAACTGATTTCAACCAACCTTTACTTGGATTAATGGATATTAATGTTAAAAGAAATAATTATGGAAGACAAAAAGATTCATTTGAAGCTGAAATTGATATATTTAATGAGAAATTTCCAGGAGTTTTTATAAGAGCTCCTTCTCTTGAATCATATGATAAATCAAAAGAAAATATTAAAGTTTTATCCACATTCAATGGTAAAATAATAGCAATTCAACAGGAAAAGAATATTGCAATTTCATTTCACCCTGAATTAACAGAGAATACTTTAATACATGAATATTTCATTAAAAATATTTTATAAAAATGGGATATTTAATTTCCCACTTTTTTAAGCATGCTAATTAATTTAACCAAATACAAGCATTGGATTCTAAAATACAACTTAGAGTAAATTTTTTTATTTGTAATAATGAAAACTTTTACTCCAATTTCTTATTAAATTTAACTGTTTTTAAACAGGATTAAAAGTTCATAACTAACTTTAATCAAAAAATTTTAAATCAACAAAGTTTTTGAAAGAGTCATTCAGAGAGCATTTGGAAAATAACCCTACAATGTAACATCAGTTTTAATGAAGTAGCTATGTGAAATAACCAGCCCAATTAAGAAAGTAGCTAAAATTATTGCATAAGAGACAGTAATGCTTACACCATATTGTGCTATTTCACCCGATGCAATTAAATATGGGCATACCCAAGGAACAAACGGTGCCCAGTTTTGACCGTAAACCATTAGATTCACCAATGCTAAAGCGGCACCGCCAACCATTGCAGGAACCATATTAGTAATGAATAATGATATGAATACAAATGGTGAGAATGTTAAAAACAACAGTACATTAGCATAAAGAAGCTGTGCAAAACATTTGGCAGATAGGCTTAAACTAAATCCGTCAAGGCCTGCAATAAAACCAAATATTAGAGTTGATATGCTTGTAACAATTGTCAAAATCACAATCCAGACTAAAAACATGACGTATTTGCTCAATAAAAACTTTGATCTGGATACAGGTATTGTCAGCATAGTCTTTAGAGTATGTTCATTGTATTCCCTGCCAAAAAGGTAAGAGATGATTATTGCAAATATCATGACTGCAAACATTGCTGACATATACATATTCACATTAGTAAACAATGCCTCAAAAGTCTGTCCTTCATCAAATGATGTTACGGCAATGAACATTAAAAATGGAGGGAGAATAGCCCCCATTAAACTCAACAAAAATATTTTTGATCTTTTAAGTTTTAAGAATTCCATTTCAATAAAAGTAAACATCAAATCACCTCAATTATTTGAAACAAATCGTGTGAAAAAATCCTCCAGATTTTCTTCACGAAGATTTACCTTTTTAACATCAATTCCAGCTTTAACGAATAATGCATTGAATTTATCTCTCAAGTTTAAATGAGTGTACAGACAAAGCATATCCCCTTTAACGGCGTAATCCTTATTTTCCTTAAGCTCCAATTTTTTAAATATATCAACAGCCAAATCAATGTTTGATACTTCAAATTCTACAAATTTGTCCAATCGAGTATATAATTCCTCCTTTGAAATTTCCTCAATCAAAATTCCGTTATCCATAAATCCAATAACGTCCGCAATGTTTTCTATTTCACTTAGAATATGTGATGAAATAAGTATCGTTATTCCGAATTCATGAGACAATCTCTTAAGAAGTGTTCTAATCTCTTTAATACCAAACGGATCAAGGCCATTTATTGGTTCATCCAAAATCAGCAATTCCGGACTGTGCATAATAGCTGCAGCTATTCCCAAACGCTGCTTCATACCTAATGAAAAATCCTTAAATTTTTTTGATTTGTCATTATCCAAATTTACCATTTGAAGAACTGAATTAATGTTATTGGAGTTGAAATCCCCTCTTATTTTAGAAATGATTTTTAAGTTCTCAAATGCTGTCAGATTTTCGTAAAAACCTGGAGTTTCTATAATGGAACCTATATTTGAATAGATTTCATTTGAATGATTATTAACATTCTTTCCAAATAGAAATATATCCCCTTCACTTGGATATGTGAGATTTAAAAGCATGCACATTGTTGTAGTCTTTCCAGCACCATTTTTGCCCAAAAGCCCATAGATCTTACCTTTTTCAACATGCATATCCACTGAATTTACAACCTTATTTTTGTAATATATTTTTGACAAGTTATTTGTTTCGATAACATAGTCTACCATAATACAACCCCCCCACAAAATTAAAAAAAAGAAAAGCGGAATGTTTAAAACATTCCATATATCAATCCATAACCTATTGAAGGACAATATCCTTCAATTACTGTAATGCAACAGACATGATTATGGTCCGATTATTGATAACATCTAAAGTAACATGCAAAACTCAAAAGTTATGTCGTTGAAGATATTTACTCTTCAACAACATCAGGTGAATTACCTATTTGCATGGTATACAATAATCCAATTGATCTTGCATTGAATATGCTCAAATATGGACCAATAATAAACATGGACACTACTACATTAAGCAACATTCCTAAAAAGAGTATTCCTCCTCCCAGGGTAGCATCTATCAAGAATCCGGACATCCCCAATACTGTGAATATTGACCCAACAATTGCAGTTACAACAGATGAAATGACAACAGTTATGATTATTAATCCCAAATAGGTTAGAATACACTTAAACCAGCCGATATCATCAATGACTTCTTTTATTTCTTTTAATGCAAATGCTTTTGATAATTCACCATCATTATATGCCATATGACATAATGCCATTTGATTCATTAAACATGCCAATACGCCAACAACCAATGTAATCAAGCATCCTATAATCATCAATGCAACAGCTGCAACATCGACGGCATATGATGCACCAAACATGAATATTAAAAATATTATTACAGGCACAATCACATATGCAATTTGGACAATTGCGACTTTTATTCCATCAACAAACATATTTACAATTTCATCAAATTTTGGCAGAGAATCTCTTCCATTGATAACCCCGTGCACCGCATTATTAATAACTCTGTAATTATATCCAGTAATTAAGAAAATTGGTAACAATAATACACTGAATAAACAAATCACACCCAATATCAATAATGTTTTCCAGTCTTGAGCTGAATACTCAAATGCATCCTTGTATATGTCTAAAATCATTTTATCACCTAATAATAGTCATCATCGAAGATAAATATCTCTTCCATGATGAAATATTTCTCTCGATCACCTTTGAACATTATTTTATTGAAAACTTGGGTTATTTCATAAGCTAAAAATAAAGATGGATTATATCTACCATTTTCCAGCGCATTAATGGTTTGACGGGTTACACCAACTTTGTCCCCAAGTTCTTTTTGGCTCATTTTGAGCTCTTGCCTTAAATATTTAATCATGGTTCTCATAGTAATCCACAAATTAATTCATTTTTGCAAAAAGTATTTAAGTACTTAAGTAATTTTGTTAAAAACTAATTACTTATGTTAATGTTAAATTACATAGTATATAAACTTTACTATTTTTTATAAATTAAATTAAAATATATTAAATTAATAATAAAAAGATAATAAAGACTTATTTAAAATAATAATTATTTAAAAATCTATTTTAATAATATAAATTAAATATTAATCGTTAATAAATAATTAAATAAAATTAAATAATTTTTATTGAAAAAAATAAAAAGAAAATATTTATATAGTAGGTAATGCATCTTTAACATATGTAACATTTCATTAACACATTTAATGTTGCACATGCTTTCAAGCAGAAAAAACTAAATTCAAACTTACTATCTCCATAACCATATTTCCATTTAAATACGTGCTTAGAGATGAAAAAATATTAAAAAAACGGAACAATAGAATAAACCGTTATCAAGACAACCACAGTCAAAATTACAATAGCACCCATCGGAACCTTTTTCCATGCAAGTCCCGCTGCAACAACAGCGCCAATCAAACCAATATACCACAACTGAGTGTCAACAGTTAAAACTCCCGGACATATCAGTGCAGCCAAAGCAGTATAAGGAATTAAATTCAAGAATTTTTCAAATTTTGGACTGAAATTTAACTTATCCACAAACAGGGCAGGAATCAATCTCGGAATGAATGTCACAACAGCACAACCAAGTATTGCCAAACTTATATAATCCATTTAATCATCTCCAGAAAGAAGATATTCATCATCAACAATATACATTCCAATTCCAGCTCCTACAAGAGTGGACACAATCAAGGACCAATTTCCTAAAAATTGGCTTAAAATAATGTTTAATACAGCAGTTATTAAAACCAAAAGAGCAATTTGCCGGTTTTCTTTTATGGCAGGAATCAAAATTGCAACAAACAATGCATATAAAGATATATTGAAACTGTTTGTCACAATTACAGGCAATAAATTTAATGTGAATACTCCAATTGCAGCTCCCAAACACCATGAAAGCCACGCAGTTATGGCAATTCCAAGGTATATCCAGATTGAGGAATCTTCACTTAAAGAAAACATTGCAAACGATTCATCAACAGTTACATGTGCCGCCAATATATTTAATGGAGTGTTTGAATCTTCAATTTTATTCAAAACACAAGTGGACATTACAAAATATCTCAAATTGACGACAAAATTAGTCAATATAATTGCCATTAATGTAGCACCGCTAAGAGCCATCGATGCAGCTATGATTTGACCTGCACCAGCATAGACTAAAAAAGACATTGAAATAGTCTGCAAAGGAGTGAAACCCGCTTTCATAGCTATTGCAGCATAACCAATTCCCATCGGAACATAACCGAATGTAATTGGAATACCTTTTTTACATCCATCAAAAAACTTAGCCTTCCTAGAAATAGCAAAATCTCCCATAAAATAAATAAAAAAAAGAAATTAGTAATTTAACCAAGTAAATAACTAATTTGATCTGTTGTAACAATTCCAAGTACTTTCATATCCTCATCAACAACCGGAAGGGAAGATATGTCATACTTATTCATCATTTGAGCAACTGTCTCTATTGAATCATCGGCATTACAGTATTTCACAGTAGTTGTCATAATATCCTTTAACCTATTCGAATCAGTGGCAATGGATTTGGACAAGTCCCAACTGGTTACAATACCAATTAATTTATAATCATCAGTAACAACAGGAATATGAGTTACCTGTTTGTCCAACATCAATTTAGCTGCATCAACAACATCAGCATCCTCTTTAATAGTAACGATTACCTCTTTCATCAAATCAGTTACAACATTGTTTGCCAGGAATTTTGACAGAATGAAATTCAGCTGTCCTTTTTCAAGCAAAAATGCATCATGCCCATAATTGGATTTGATTTCGGAAAATGACACATCCACATCATTAGCATTTAATGCTGTTACGATTTCAGTACTTTGCTCTGTTGGATATAACCAATCAGAATCAACAGAAATGACTTCAACTTTAGCCTCAATATCATTAAAACCATCAATCAAAGAGTTATTAACTGATAAATCGAATAAATCGACCGCTTTTGTAATGTAAAGATAACTATTTGCATCAAATCTTTTTACAAACGATTCGCCCTGATGCTTCAAGTAGCTTTCAACCTGAAAATCAGTTGTAAAGTCATAGCTGATTTCTTCCTTATCCTGCAAGTCACGACCGAATTTGATATACATTGATTCATCACTCAAATAGGTAATGTGTGCAATCATACGAGCTATTGAAAGACCGTTTCTTGGAATCTTACCGATGTCATAATAGTTTCCACCATTCCAATCAGGATCTGCGAAAATTGATTGGCGACCGACCGCATTGAATGCAATCTGCTGAGGTGAAGACATTGCAGCAGTAGCCATTGGAACCGCTTTTTTCATCATTTGAGGATATGATACCAACCATTGAAGAACTTGCATTCCCCCCATTGATCCTCCAATAATTGCATATAACTGCTCGATTCCCATTGAATCAATTAACTTCTTTTGAACATTAACCATATCACTTATTGTTATTACTGGAAAATTAATACCGTATTCAACTCCAGTATCAGGATTAATGGAACTAGGGCCGGTTGTTCCTTTACAGCCACCTAAAACATTGGAACAGATTACAAAATACTTGTCAGTGTCAAGAGCTTTGCCCGGACCGATAACAATTTCCCACCATCCAGGCTTCCTATCACCATCATGCCAACCTGCAGCATGAGCATCACCAGTCAATGCATGACAAATTAGAATGGCATTTGATTTTTCTTTATTAAGCTCCCCATAAGTTTCATAAGCAACAGTAACTTCTTTAAGAGTTTTACCACTATCTAATTCAATTGGTTCTTCAATATTGAAATATTTAGTTTCTACAAATCCAACAGATTCTTCACTCATCTAAAACACCTAATTTCTCCATAGCTACTTTTGCAGCTGCTTGTTCAGCTTCTTTTTTACTTTTTCCTTTTCCTACACCCATCATTTCATCATCAACATAAATCGCCATTATAAATAGCTTATCATGGGGCAATCCATACTCATTTAATACAAGATAACTAATTCCAATGCCTTCAGCATCACCATATTCTTTTATTGCTGACTTATAATCTTTGAAAAATACTCTTTCTTCATCAATATATTTGAAAACTGTTTTGGAGATGTAATCTTTAGCAAATTCAATGCCTTGATCTACGAATATTGCACCTAAAAATGATTCAAAAATATCTGCAGTTATGGACAAAATCTCATTTTCAGTCAAAAATGAATCTTCCAAATCCACTTTAAGATACTTTCTTAATCCTAATTCATGGGAATAATAGATTAATGCATTTTGACAGACATAATTAGCCCTTAATTTTGTAAGTTTTCCCTCCTCATAATGAGGGTATTTTTCGAACAAATATTTAGACACCAACAAACTTAAAACGGAATCTCCTAAAAATTCCAATCGTTCGTAATTGTATTCTAATCCATTATATGTTGAATAGGAACTATGTGTGAAAGCAACTTGATAAATATGTTCATTTTCAGTTTCAATTCCAAATTTTTCAAATAATAAATTCATAAATAAAAGCCCAAACTTATTTAATATGTATAGTTTTGGCATTTTAATTATATATAATTTATATGACCTTATATATAACTATTGTTATAATTCAAGAATGCCATTACTTTTCAGATGCTCTCACACTTCCTTTAAATTAAAAATAATCCAAATTAATATCAAAAAGGATTTGGTAAATATGATTATTAATTGGCAAGAAGAAATAACAAAAATTGACCCTGATATAAAATTTAGAGCCCACGGAGGATGGTTAAAAACTGTTGAAGAACTGGATAAAAGTGTTACAAATGGATATTCACTTGTTGGAGACTTTGTAAAAGCAGGAGACTTTGAAGAAGAATATAGTGAAGGATTATATCTTGATTGCAATAAAGAAGGAACTGCAAAAAAACCACAACAAGATTATCGTTTATTCAGATTTAGGGACGGTAAAGTACGGTTGCTTGATATGGTAATTGATGGATCCCAAGGATGGGCCTGTGAGCTATGGGATGCCGTAGAAGATGAATTTTAAAAAAATAAAAATTATTTCGAAATTTTACCGGAAGGTACAAATTTCAAATATCTAATTTTTAACCAATATGGCAAAACTCGCAACATTCACATGTTGGTTCAAAATAATTATCATCAGGCACAACAATAGCCTTTTGCAGAAATACAGTTACATTAAATTTTGATTCGTATTCTGTACTTACTTCTTTAGTAACTGGAGATACACCCCGATAATAAACCGGCCTATATCCAGTTTGTGAAATGTTAAAATACAATTTTTCGCCGTTTTGGAATTTATTAAAAAATTTTTCTAATTCTTTGGTTTGTTTTGGAGTAATTGAAAATCTAACACCCATTGTGTCATCTGCTCTTTGTTTAATTCCTACATTTTTAATATCAACGGCTAAAATATCATCTTCACCCTTAATAAAAACAACAGAATCTTCCAAATTTACATTATTATCTCGAGCAATATCACTTAAACTTGTCATAATGATACCTCCAATTAGAGTATTACCTAAATAATATAATTTAATTGTTTATAAATGTATCTAAAAAAAGCAGTTAATTAGTAATTAAAAAGTTTCTTGAAAAATAGATTTGATAGAAGATTATTAGATAATCTTCAAAGTTTAAACCAACTTATACTAATCTTTGTCTAGTAGTTGGTTTTTTATTTTGCCAACTGTATCTTCTGATTTTTTTGGATTTACCGAATCCACAAGAAGCACAGACTTTTTTACGTATGTGATAAGTGTTTTTACCACATCTTCTGCATCTGATATGGGTCTTTTTATTCTTTTTACCCATTGATGGAGTTCCCTTTGACATTGATACACCTCCCTACGTTATCGCTGAAAAATATAATCTAGAAATAAATTATTGAATAATATTTATGGTGAAATATAAACAATATTGTCTCCTCTTATGAGTACAACACCGAGTCTTCTGGTAATTTCTCCGTCTTGTAACTCTTCTGCGTCGTTAAGAACTAAGTTCATGTGTAAATCAAAGCTCTTAAGTGTACCTCTAAATTCACGATCTCCTTTGAGTTTAATTAAAACTGGAGCATCTACAGATTTTCCTAATGCATCAAGTGGCCTTTGAACATTTTGTCCGCTCATTATATCACCTTATATTATTACAAAATATTTAGTTTTATTAATCAAATTTTTGAGTAAATACTCATTATTAGACATAATATAATCAAGTTAAGATAAGACAAAACCTAATTAAAACTAATACTATTAAATATAATTTAACTACTATATAAAGGTTACCTTATTTTAAACAAAAAGAATGAAAAAATTACTTAATTACCAATATTATCTTTCAAGAATTTAAATTTTAAGAATCAGATTAGTTTTCAACTGCTCTTTGACTTTACTTAAATATTGAAATATAATATAAATTAAAAACAACCAACCATCACCGGTAATAAAATGAACTTCGATGAAGACACATACATCCACTTAATCAAATATATTTTAGCCAAATGTTACAACAAGCCGAATTTAGGAAAAACTGTATTGTGCAACATGATGTACTTTATTGATTTCAATTATTACGAAATATATGGAACTCTACTTACAAAAGAGACATATATAAAATCTAAAAAAGGAATAAAACCCAAACATTTCCGAGAAGTTACACAAAATTTAATTGAGAAAAAACAGCTATTCCTAAGAAGAGAACCTTACTACAACAGAGTGATTCACAGATACTACTTAACCATTATCCCTCAGGTTAAATTCGGCGAAAACGAACTTAAAATAATAAATTTAAGCATAAACCGATTAATGAACTACAATGCAACATCAATTTCAAAATATGCCCGAAAAGATCCGCCATTTAATATGGCCAGTTTAGGAGAAAAAATAGACTGCCAGTATGTTTTTTCAAGAAACAAACACTATTCTGTGAAAAAAATTAAACCTCAAAATAAATAAATTTATTTAATCTGAACTTATATATATTATTCATTAAAATATTATAGGCAAAAACATGAGCATAAAAGTTAAAAAAAGAAATTTCTTAAAAAAGAAAAAAATTAAAGAAATAAAAAATGAATTGGGAGAATATGGTGACTTGCTTCAAAACAAGAAAAACGTAGAGATACTTGAAGCCGAACCGAACTCATTTATTTTAGTAGATGGAGAACCTTATATAATCATAATTGACGACAAACCATTTCCAACATTGAAAGCCGCTCTTGAAAACCAAATTGACAGCAAAAAGGTAACTGTTGATATGGGAGCAATTAGATTCGTAAGCAACGGTGCAGACATTATGAGCCCTGGAATTGTGGCTGCAGATGATGGAATTGAAAAAGGAGATATTGTTTTAATCATTGATGAAACACATGGAAAACCATTAGCTATTGGAGTGAGTCTGATAACCGGTGAAGAAATGGTTGAAAACGATTCAGGAAAAGCCGTTGAAACAAAACATTATGTCGGCGACGAAATTTGGAACTTTGAATTATAGTGATAATATGGCTGAATTAAGATACCGCGCAGGCAACGTTAAAGATCCTGGAGTTCACAAGATTGGAATAATAGCACTTGGATCACACCTGGAAAATCATGGTCCTGCCCTTCCTATTGATACCGATGCGAAAATCGGAGCTCACATTGCATTCCAGGCATCCCTTGAAACTGGAGCCAAATTTTTAGGAATAATATTTCCAGCTTATGAATTAGATGAAATTGACCACGGAGTCCACGTTTCCCTTGATGAATTAAAAGAAAATGTAATTAATACACTCAACTCTGCCAAAAAATACTTGAATATTGAAAAAGTCGTTATAGTAAATGCTCATGGAGGAAACATTCCCCTTATGGCAGAATTATGGGAAATTGAAGATAAAACTGATTTGGCTATTGTATTCAACAACAAGGTCATATCATCTGAAGGTCCGCATGGAGGCAGCGGTGAACTGTCAATGGCCAAAGTTTTAGGTATTATAAACGAGAATGAAATAGAAAACCAGGCAAATGTTAATGAATATGAAGAAATTGGCCTGTATGGATTTAAAAAAGCTCGTGAAAATGATCCAAACATCGAAGAAGGAGCAAGAGACATTGAGGAAAACGGTGTCTATGTAGACGAGGATTATGGAAAAAGATTATTCAATTTAGCCATTAATTCCGTTCTTTTGGATGTTGAAAAATTATTAGATTTTTAAAAAAAAAGAAATAGAGTTAAGCAGTGTTTGCTCCAGGATGAGAACTGCTTGAACTACTGGATGAGGAACTAGACTCAGATGAACCAAAATCTGTAGTTGTTTCAACATTGGAACCACTACTTGAAGAACTTGAACTGGAATCCGAACTAGATGAACTAGAATGATCTGTAGTTGTTTCTACATCATGTGAATTTCCGGATGATGAACTAGAATGATCCTCATGATTATCATAACTTTTATATCCATAACTTTCCCCACTGTTCCCATTTTCAACAAAAGAAGACACATTGTCTAAAATCGTACTGTCATTAGTTTTGTTTGGCAAAATGGAAATTGGTCCAGTCATAGATGCAAATACGCTAGCTAAGCAAAAAGCAACAATAGCAACTGTAAAAATTACCAATAATGTAGCTGATCTACTTGACATGATTAACACCTTGCAAAATTAATTAACTATAATATGTTTAATTAATTATATAAATATATAGGATATTATGAAAACAATTAAAAAAGCAGTTCAATGTGAAATAAACGTGAAGAAATCCCAATTTATTTGCGCTTTATTTCCAACAAAAACAAAAAAGGAATCAAAAGAAATCATCCAAAAGTTAAATGAACAATATAGCGATGCCACACATAACTGCACAGCATATATTACAAGCGATGGAGAAGGTTTTGATGATGATGGCGAACCGGGTGGAACTGCAGGAAAACCAATGATTAATGTTTTAAGAAAAAACGAACTCCACAACATTACAGCAGTCGTTACCAGATACTTCGGAGGAATTAAATTAGGTGCTGGAGGGCTTGTAAGGGCTTACTCAAAATCAGTTATGGAAGCTGTTGGCGAAGCTGAAATCGTCGAAATTGAAGAATATGACGTTTATCAAATCACTTTTGAATATTCAAACATCAAAACAGCGGATGCAGAAGTCAGAAATAATCAGTTAACAACCATCAATAAAGATTATACAGATAAAGTAAGCTATGAAATTGTATCTAAGGAAAACAGAGACATTGAAAAGATATTTGAAAAATACTCTGGAGAAATTAGTGTCGAATATAAAAACAAACAGTTTTTAGAAAAAATTTAAAAAAAAAGAAATGAAGAACCTTATTGTTCTTCAAAGTTTTCTGCACCTACACCGCACATTGGACAAGTGAATCCTTCTGGTAATTCATCTGCTTCGTGGACATAACCACATACTTTACAAACAAAAGCCATAATAACCTATCCCTATTCTATTTCTTCAAACATGTCAGCGGTAGCGCCACACATAGGACATTTGTAGTCTTCTGGGAGTTCATCGAATTCATCAGTTACAAATCCGCAAATTTTACATTTAAATTTTGCCATGATAACAATCTCCTTATATTTTTATTAAATTGTCTAGTTTTAAAACCTTTAAATTTAATTAATATTATGTTTATGAAATAGTGATATATAAAATTAATCAACTTTTTCAAACATTGACTTGGCCATCCGACATTTAGGACATTTAAAGGAAGATGGCAAATCTTCAAATTTAGTTCCAGCAGGAATGTTTAAACCTTCTTCAATGTTATCTTCATCAAAAACATAACCACAAATCTTACATTTATATATAGCCATATAATAATCTCCATATTAATAATTAGAATACAAATTTTTTGTTTTAATAATTAAAATCTATTTGGAACTTTCAAATGATCAGGAAGTGGCTTAATACGTGCAGGAGTTCCAATAGCCAAATAAAATGGCGGAACACTATGAATTACAATAGCTCCAGCAGCAACAATTGCCCCTTCACCAATTTCAACATTAGATAAAAATGTTGTATTACCCCCAATTGAAGCACCACGTCTAATTCTTGGCCCCTGAAGATCATAATTGATTCTAACAGGATATTTGTCATTAGTAAAACAAGCGCAAGGTCCAATAAACACATTATCTTCAATTACAGAATTTGTAGGAATATAAACATTAGACTGGATGCTGACATCATTTCCAATGATTACATCACCTTCAATAACAGTATTAGTTCCAATCAAAACATCATCTCCGATATTTGTATTTTCACGAATGACCACATTGTGTCCTGTTCTAAAGTTATCCCCTATAACTACATCATTATAGATAATTGAATTAGACCTGATTGTGTGGTTATTACCAATGACCGGAGGCTTTGAATTTGGAGAATATCTAACACCAAATTGAATGTTTTGGTCAGCAGGGAATTTTAATTCAGGTTTTGAATAATCTGGTTTAATAGATTCTCTTTCAATCACAGGCCTTTCAAAAGCTATTTCATCGCTTCCAACATTTTGAACAGGCTTATAGAAATTATCCTGCTTTTGATAAACTGGCCTTTTATACTCAGGGTTAGGAGCCTGCCTGTAGATTTGCTCTTCTTTAGGCACATGAGCTACATGAGGCTGCCTTTCTTCATGAGAATAATAATGATGATTATCCTTGAGTTGTTCATAACGTTTTTCTCTATTATTTGATTGTTTATCCTCAAGAGATTGTGAAAACCTAACCATATTATCGAACCTTTATTCAATTAAATCAAATCACTTAATGAATTAATTTATGTCGTTAATATGTATATATACTAAATGGTTTATTTTAATATAATAGTGTAACATGATTGAAAAATAAAAAAATAAAAATTAAATATTATTTTTTAAAATGTAACCCAAGTATATGCCAAAATATGCTGCAACAGGAATCAACAATACAAACAATATAATTTTAAAAACAAAGCTTAAATCGACTGACGGTGCGAAATTTGAAGCAGTAGGTTGATGGGAGCTTGAATATGATGATGAACCTCCAAGAGATGAAAAAGCTGAACTAATATTGGCTAAAATCCCCATTAAAAAAGTAAATATTAATCCTATTCCACACAATACAACAGCAAAAATGCTTCCAAGATACATTGAAAAGTTTGGTAAAACATATGACTTGTCTTCACATCCAGCATATCCTGCAAATATTCCTCCAAAAAATACTGCAAACACAACAGTCAACAAAACATATGTAATCATGTCAATTGAACCGTTTGCCAGAAATGAAGACCATACAATTGATCCAGCAAACAGAAAAACACCAAAAATTACAAAGGAAAATATGATAATAGAATAATTAACTTTTTCATTTAATGTGTTAAAAAAGCCCGATTTGGCAACAGGAGCTTGATAATTACTGTTTGATAATTTATAACCGCATTCAGTACAAAAATCAGAATCATCACTAATCTCACTGCCGCAATTTGGACAGTGTTTTATAATAACCATTAATTAAACCTCCTTTGTTATTAATTTATACATAAATTAATAAAAAGATTTTGCTTAAAAAAAAAGAAAAGAAATTAAATAATCAAAACAATCATCATCAAAACAGCGAAAATCAACATTAACAAATTATTTTCGCCACCATTGCTGTTTATATTAAATGTTACTGTTGAATTTTTTAATTGAGTTGAATTATTTAATTGGGTTGAATTAGAATCTATAGAATCAGATAAAACATTATATGCCACATTTCCAGAATAAAATGGAGTGATAAAGTTTGATTCTTCAAAATTACTATTAGAATTATCGGCATTACTTGATGCAAATCCTGACAAAACTTCATTTGGACAGGATGTAGCTAAAAATTTGGTCATATAATAGGTACAAAAGTCACAAGATTCATCCCAAGTGTAATTAGAACAATTACCATAATTATTCAAGTAATAAATTACTAAAAATTTGAGATAATCAGTTTCATTTTGAGTTAAATTATAATCTTCAAATTTTGAAACAATTGAATCATATATTTTTAAATATGTTTCGTAGTTTTCATCACTTTCATTAAAATTATAATTATCAGGATTTTCCAGATATAATTGATATTCAGCAAGGAAATCATCACTAGTTGTCCAATTTTCATCAGAGCAATTTCCAAAATTATCTAAATAAGACATAATTCTAAATTCCAAATATTCATAATCGCCAATATTGTAATCGGAAGCATAATGATTGCTAAATTTGGCAGTGGCTGCACCCATTACATAATCTTTATAAAGAAGTTTATAATTTCCTGCAAACCATCCAAAATCATCCCAATCAGAATCATCATCATAATCCTCATCATCTAAATCAGAATCATCAAAATCATCCCAATCAGAATCATCATCATAATCCTCATCAT
>NZ_OMWD01000027.1:18354-48514 GCF_900314695.1 uncultured Methanobrevibacter sp.
ATAATCCTCATCATCTAAATCAGAATCATCATCATAATCCTCATCATCTAAATCAGAATCATCATCATAATCCTCATCATCTAAATCAGAATCATCATCTAAGTCCAAATCATCATCAAAATCATTTGAACTGGAAATTTGAATTGAATCATGAATATTGATTGAAGAAACATTAGCATCAGCAGCATATATTGATCCTATACACATTATAAGAAGTACTGAAATTAATGAAATTTTTAATAAATTTTTTGCATTAAAATATCTCAATTATTTTCACCTCCCAAATAATTATTAATACTACTTTATGACTATTCAAATATAAATAAGTTAAAGAAAAATATTTAAAGTTATAATAAAAACTTTAATCAAAGAAAAAAAGAAAAAGGGTTAAATCTGTCCTATGAAAGATTTAAACCAATTTAAAATACCATCTAATGAAAATCCACCATTTCCAGTTTCATTAAAAATTCCTGAAACTTTTTCTTTGTAAATGTTTACATCACCTTGTACATTTTGTACTTGTTCAATAGAATTGGCTAAATTTTCAATGTCTGAATTTGTAATGTTAATGTTGTTGTTTTGAACATGATTGTTAATGACATTTACAATTCTATTATGGTCAGTTACATTATCCCTTGAAACTTGGTCTTTTACATCACTAACTAATTTAGACAAATCATCAGCATTCACATCTGAATTATTAACAATTTTTGCTTGAGTGTAAATTTCATCATTTGCGGCTTCTTTTACTTTTTCTGGAATTTTGACATCAGTCACTTCCTCATAAGAATTCATGATACCTGCAAGAGCAGATTCACCAGTAGCTTCAACAGGACTTGTGACATATACATGTCCTTTTGTAATTCCTGCTGATTTTAAAGCTGAAATGTACATATCACCAGTAATTGTAGTGATTTTTGATTTATCAACACTTACTTGAAGTTTTTCATTATCGTTTAGATTAACTAATGCAGATGAAAGTATTTGACTTGAATCATATGATTTTCCAGTAATTGAACTTGAAATTTGATTTACTTGATCTGCAGTAATAATTTTTGAACCCACATTATTTAAATCCAAATTGGATTGGCTTTTAAAAAAGCTGTCAACAACAGATTTATAATTTGAATTTGCATAAGTTGTCTCACCATAAGTTATTACAACATTAGAATCAGCTGAAAATCCAACTGGAATTAACATACCGATTACAATTAAAGCTAATATAGCAATAGTAATTTTACGCATAATTTTTCACCTCAATTAAATTCTTATCTTAGATTATTCGAAGTAATATTTAAATGTTTCATTTTTTTAAATATTTTTTAAAAAATTTTAGATATAAAAAATTATGTAAAAAATAGACAATGATATAAAAATATATTCTAAAAATTGTTCAATTATATTATGAAAAAAGATTTCAATTCTGCAAACTTTTAATCTGATTATTTTGTTCCAAGCAGAGGGTCAGGTTGATTATTATATCCAATTGTTTTACCTGTTTTTTTAGTAGCAATTTTGGCTTTGACAGCCAATTCATCCGCTTCATTATTCAAAACATTGTTTGAATGACCTTTAACTTTAACAAACAAAATTTCACAGTTGACACTTTCAATATCGCCCATCAACTTCCAAATTGCTTTGATTAACTTAAGGTTTTCAATCGGTTTGTTGTCAGATTTCTTCCATCCTCTTTTTTCCCAATTTTTAGCCCATTGAGTAAATATTCCAATGCAATAACCACTGTCAGTATATATTTCCACATTGTCCTCATTTACACAACTTTGAAGAAAGTCCCTCATAGCAGCATAGATTGCATACAATTCCATTTCATTATTAGTCGTGAGCTTACATCCACCACTTTGATTTGATAATCTTTGACCATTTTTAAAACAAATAAATGCCCAACCCCCTTCTTTACGCAAATATTTGCCATTTTCTTTAGCCATAGTGGCTGCGCCATCCGTAAAATAAGAATACGTGTTCATTTTAAGCTTCACCTTCATTTCATAATATATAATGCATAATATATTAAACTTTTCCAGACTTAAATGAGGAAATTACTGTGCAATATTACAAATTTTTATATTCCTTTTTAAAAGATTTATTAATTCAAAAGCTCTAATATCTATTAATGAAACAATTAATCACCCCAATGAAAAACAAGTTGGGCAAATCCTTGCAATATTCGCATTTCTGCTTATACAGGCCCCTATTGTGATTTGACTTTACCACAATACACTGCAGACATTGTTAACATTGGTATCCAAAACACAAACTTCAGTACATAATAGATACTGGAGTGGCAATGCTCATTATGGTTGCAATTTCTGCTTTTGCAACAGTGGAAATTTCCTATTTGTGAAATTATCGAACATAGAAGCCATTAAGAACTTTTAAAGCTTAAAGGACATTAATACAATACCTTAAACGCCCAATCAAAAGAAAATATCATATAAAAAAAATAGAAAAAAGTAAGGTTAAAAAAAACCTTATTGTAATACGAATCCACCGTTAGGAGAAATTACTTGACCGGTCAAGTAACCTGCACCTAAAATGTATTCCAATGCTCCTGCAATTTCTTCCACTTCACCTATATGTCCGAGAGGGATTGTTGCTGCAAGTGCATTTAATTCATCCTGGTTTACTCCACGTAACATATCAGTCATAATCATACCAGGAGCAATAGCATTTACTCTTACTTTTCTTGGAGCAAATTCTAAAGCAAGTGCTCTGCATAGACCGATTACTCCAGTTTTTGCAGCACAGTAATCAGCTTGGTTGATTACACCAGTTAATCCACCAACAGAGGCTGTACATACAATTGCGGTTTCACGGTCAACCATATAAGGCAAGCATAAGTGACACATGTGCATCATACTTACCAGGTTTGTGTTAATTACTCTTTCATAATCTTCCGGCTGTAAGTCAATGAAGTTGGAATTGTTTGTAATACCAGCATTGTTTACTAAAGCATCAATTTCTTCACCAAATGCATCTACAGTTGCTTTTACTAATTTTTCACAGTCTTCGAATTTACTTACGTCAGCTTGTACTGCAATAGCATCCACACCATATTCTGATTTGATTTCTTCAATTAAATCTTCAGTTAACTGTTTAGATGAGTCACTTCTGTAGTTAATAGCTACATTGTATCCAAGTTCACCTAATTTCAAAGCCATTGCCTTACCTATTCCTCTAGATCCACCAGTAATTATTGCATTTTTTGCCATTTTTTCACCTAAATTTTTTTGTAATATTATTTATATAAACAAACATTTTTAAATTTTATGAATTTTATTCAAAATTTACAGTTTAATAAAAAAATTTATAAAAAATATTTAGTTGTGATTTAATATAATTTAATAATATTCAAAATGTAAAAAATAAATGTAAATCTTAAACAAAAAGAGTACCTATAATGAAGATTTCATTATAGGCTAAAAAAACAGTTTAATTGTTTTTCTTAATTTCATCCCAAATTTCTTGAGAGTCATCATCTAAAGATTTGATGGAATTTGCCTTCTTGAAAAAATTATCTGCATTTTGATAATCTTCAAGTCCAACATAACATAATGCTTTTCCTTTAAATGCTTTGAATGATTTTTCATCACGTTTTAAAATAGTATTATACACATCTAAAGACTCATTATATTCTCCGTTTAATCTATATGAATTGGCAACATCAAACCAAGCATCCAAATTTTCTTCATTTAATGCAAGAGATTTGATTAATTCTTCAGTTGCATCATCATATTTTTCCAAATTCATCAATGCTTGTGCCTTTACATGATAAGCCTGCCAATTATTGAAATTGACCTCAATAGCCTTGTCACAAAGTTCAATAACCCTTACATTAGTACGTAACTCATCAGTTAATCTACCATCATCCAGCATGTATAATTTTCTTTTAGCTCTTCTAACATAATCTGCATCCCTGTTTAATGCTCTTTTTGCATCCAGGGAGGATTCCTTAATAAATTCAGGAACATCATCCGAATCAATGATTTCAGCTCTGAATTGAGAAATTTCATCTTTGATTTCTGAAATTTGATCAATTGCCTCTTCACCAAAATCTTCCAAATCAAACTCATCAATTTGCTGTTTAAATTCAGTAGAATCTAATTCCTTTAAAATCTCCTTTGTCTCATCCCTTAAAAAATCAATACTATCGGAAATTGATTGAATCACAGGGGATTCAAAGTAAACTTTATCTGTACTCCTTCTGTTAACCTTAATATCATCCCAGTCATCAGATTCCTTTTTCATAATAACACCTAATTAATAATTAGTTATTCATATTATTTATTTTAAATGATTTTGTCAACAATAGTCAATTAATTCATGAAAATTTAACCACCATGTAACCTACAAAATTATTATCAAAAAATTAACAAAGTATATATTTAAAAAAGTTATAATAACTTTAAAGGTGAATTTAAATGAAAATAGCTATCAGATATTACACAAAAACTGGAAATACAAAAAAACTAGCTGAAGCAATTGGAAGTGCAATTAACGTTGAAGCAAAAACTATCGACGAACCATTAACAGAAGATGTCGATTTACTATTTTTAGGAAGTGCAGTTTATGCTGCCGGAATTGACAAAAGAGTAAAAGAATTCATCGAAAGCATTAACGTGAATGTTGGTGAAGTTGTTAACTTCTCATCAGCGGCTTTAATCGAGTCAACATACAAGCAAGTAAAAAAACAAGTTGAAGCAAAAGGATTAAAAATGAGTGAAAATGAATTTCACTGTAGAGGAGCATTCAAATTTGTTCACAGAGGCCATCCTGATGAAACAGATTTAAAAAATGCTCAAGAATTTGCAAAAAAAGTAATAATTTAAATTTACTTATTCTTTTTAACTAATTTTTCCAGCCTATCAAATTCTTTATCAACATGTTTCATCACAATAGCAACCGTCAATGTTGCAGTACCTACACCAGATAAAAGAAAACCACTCCAAACTAAAACCAATGAATTAATTTTTCCCCATCCTGAAGATCCCAAAATGGAATAACCATTACTGGTGAATGCATTGGAAACCATGACAAGTGAATTTAAAGGAGAAACATTTTCAACAATCATAGTAACTATGAAACTGATAAAGATTATTGAATACAACAATATTATTGTAATTCCCAAACTATTAGTTTCAGTGAATTCTACAAATTTATGATAATACATTTTAACGAAGTAGAGATACAACGGAGCATGTATAATATCCACCAAATTAACAAAAGTCACGCCAAAAATCAAAAAGTTTATAGAACCGAATGGAACTAATAATAATAGCATTAATTTATGTTTTAAAGAATCCGGCTTGATTTTGGTCGCCAAGAAACATGAAAGTATAATATCTATATATGCAATGTTAACTATTTCAGGACCCCATGAAAATAGAATATACAACATAGTAACAGTGAAAATCAATATCATGGACAGGTAATAAATTTGTCTTAATGCAGGTATTTCTTCTTCAGGGAAGTATTCTCGAATATTGAATAATGCAGAATTTTTTAAAGTAGTATTATGCATTAAATAGTTCACTGTAAATTTTCCAACGCGAAATATAACAGTGAAAATAATGAGTGCTAATACAATCTGGGCCAAAGTAAATAATACAAAAAATTCACTTTCATTCATTAATCTTTACCCCCATCCTCAATTATTTTTTCTAATCTCTTAATTCCTGCATTAAAATGCCTTAACAGAATAGCTGCAGTCAAAGTAGCAGTACCTGCACCTGAAATTATATAACCTCCCCAAACCAGGAAAATACTATTGATTTTCCCAGCAATGGATGAACCCAACACAGCATAACCGTTACTGGTGAATGCATTGGAAACCATAACAAGTGAATCTAATGGATTTTTATTCTCGACAATTTGAGTTATTAAAAAACTAATAAAAATTATGGAAAATAACAAAAGTATAGTAATACCCAAACTATTAGAACGTGTATACTCAATAAACTTGTCATAAGCCAGTTTAACCAGATATATTAAAGCTGGAATGTGAATTAAATCCAACCATCCCATGATTGTAGATCCAAACAATACATAAGAAAGTGAACCATAAGGAACAATCAGCAGCCATAAAATCTTATTTTGAAATTTAGATTCATCCAATAGCATGACTGCAACTAATGAAATGAAAATATCAAAAATTGCGAAATAAAATACATCGCTTTCAGTAAATGTTAAAGAATAAAAGATTGTGATAAAAAAACATGACATTAACACAAGATAAAAAACCTGTCTTAATGTATGCACTTCATCTTCAGGCAAAAATTCCTTAGGGTTTAAATATCTATTGGAACTGTTTTTCATTTTATTAAACAAAAATTTTGCAATTAAAGTTAAAACAAGAAAAATAATAATTTCAATTACAATATCAAAAATTGTTAGACCATGAAGATTCACTTAAATACACCTAACATAATTTATATTGTTACTTATTATTAACATTTAGTATTAAAGAACTCAAAATTATTGAAAAAATTGTAAAATTACGAAGAAAAACATTTAACCGCATTAATTTCCAAATAATAATATATATTTTATTTAAAAAAAAATGAAAATTAAAAATCTGACTAATTGTTAAATTTAAAAAATAAAATCATTCTTCTTTTTTAATTTCAATCGGATTTAGTATTGAATTTAATAATTTGGGAGAGATTTTCTATTTTTATAGTCTGTGATGCATAATCTTGATTGTCACCAACAAGCAGTACCTCTTCAAGCACATTGACCATGTTTGAATCTTTAAGAATCTCTATAGCTTCATCAAACTTATCTTCATATAATGCCAATCTGAATGCCTTTTTAATAGTGTTATTATAAATAAAAGTCTCCTTATCATATTGGAAGTTTTCATCCATATATATTTCTATAGCATTTAAAAGTTCGTTAGCATTCAAATATCTATCCTGATGATTAACTGCCAAACATTTCATCACAATATTATCCAAATCTGAAGAAACATCCTCATTATAGTCACTTGGAGGAATTAATGTATTTCTCCATGGTTTTCCTTCAATGATTTCAACTAACGTATACCTATCGACATCATAAGGAAAGTGATTGGTCAATAAAATATAAAAGATTACTCCTAATGCATAGACATCAGTTGCAGGATAAAATTCATTATTAAAGCATTCACGTGCCATGAACTGTTTCGTACCACCTATAACTGGACCGTATGGAGCGGAAGAAATTTTTCTTGAAAATCCAAAATCGGATAGCTTTATTACAATACGTTCCTGAGAATTGAAACTTAACAGAATATTACTGGGCTTAATGTCACCATGCACAATAGGCATATCAGATAAATGAAGATATGATAAGCCAAATGATATATGCTGCACTAAAAACAATGCCCAGGATACAGGAATCAGAATATTTGAATTAATAAAAGAAAGCATATACTTCTTTAAGTCGCCACCAGGAACATATTCCATAATAAAATAAACTAAATCAACGGAGTTATCATCACCATATGAAGGAATGATTCCCGCATCGTAAATATCAATGATATTCTCATGTTTTAACTGACAGGCCATCCTAGCTTCATACAATATTAAATTTAAATCTGAACTGGATGTTAAAGGTTTTTTAATTATTTTAATGACTTGCAGATCATCTAAAAAAACATGTTTTATAAGACATATTTCTGAAAAAGAACTGGAAAGCAAGAATTTTTCAACTTTATATTTTCCCTGAAAAAATTCATCAATAATATTTTCCACATCACCCGAATCCATAAAAACCACAAAAAGAATTAATTGTTAAAATGAACAGTAAAATACAATTCCTCCCCTACCATTAGACAATTTAAGAAATGAATTATTCCTTAATGGGGTTTTAACACCTGGAAGAACTAAAGTATCTCCAAGATATGTTCCATTAGAACTGGAGTCATCTAAAATATACCATTCACCGTCTTCATAAAATACTTTTAAATGAGGCTTTGATACATTTGAAACAGTGACATAACTATTATCCAAAATAATTTTACGAGATGCAATGTGACTTAAATCTTTTTCTCCTTTTCTTCCGATAAATGCACATTCATTTCTATTGATTTTGAATGTTTTTCCTTTATCCTTACCATTGAATACTGTTAAAGTACAACATTTGCGATTATTGAATCTCTTATTGATATCATATAAATCAAAAAATGCAAGAAGTTCATCGGCGAAAAAGTTTATATCTAAAAAAATATCCTCAAAAGCATCTTCCTTTAAAACATAAGCCTTGACATTACGTTTTCCTACTTTATTAGGAATCTCCTTTTTAACAATCACTTCACTTAAAATCCCAGCTTCGACAAGAATTTTTAAATGTTGACCTAACATTTGAGGAGTAATGTTAATATTAAAACCAGTCAGCAAAATATTTATTTCACGCGAATATAAAGGCGTTTTGAATTGATTTGAAGTAACTTTTTGATAATCCCTTAAAATTTTCAAGATTGAAAATCGTACATCATTATTTATTGCGGCTAATTTAGAGGATAAGATTTTGCAGTCATTATCATTTAAAATTTCAGTTTGGAATTCGTAGTTTATATCCACCATATTTTTTAACTCCACATCACATTTAACATATTTAATCATGAAAATTAATAAAGTAAAAAACTTGCGAATGTACTATTTTTTTCTCCAAATAACTATTTAAATGATAAAAAATTACTTCCATAAGCCTTTACATGTCAAAAAAGATTATAAAAATATTAAACACTTCAAAACATGAGATATTATTACTTTATATACATATTTCTTTATTAATTTTAATATATAAGTCATATAAAGTAACTACTTTAATCAAATGTAAAAAAAATGAGCATTACATTTTTTAAGGAATGACAATCTGAAAAATAAATCTAAGAATCTAATAATACTAAGAATACTTTTATAAGAGTTAAATGAAAAATAATGAAATTAAAAGCCATAGGATTAGATTACTTGCTAAAATAACAAAATTCCAACTTAAACTCTTAAAAGTATTCAAAAAATGCAATAATTCTACAATTAAACAAATTGAATCATATTGCATTAAAAAGTTTTATTGTAAAAAATATTTAAGTCATATAAAGGAATTCCTTTATATGAAAAAAAAGAAGTTAAATCTTATCTAAAGCTTGGTCAACATCAGCTAAAATATCTTCAATATCCTCAATACCAACAGAAAACCTGATTAAATCTGGAGTGACTCCAGTTGATAATTGTTGTTCTTCGGATAACTGTGAATGTGTAGTTGACGCAGGGTGAGTTACTAATGATTTAGCATCACCAATATTTGCTAAAAAGGAAATCAATTCCACATTTTCTATAAATTTTAAAGCCCCATCATAACCAGCTTTAAGACCGAATGAAACTATTCCACCATAACCCTTTTCAGCATATTTTTTTGCGACTTCATGGTTTGGAGAGGATTCTAAGCCGGAATATGTTACCCAAGCAACTTTAGGATGTGCTTCCAAGTGACGAGCAACAGCCATTGCATTTGAGGCATGCCTTTCAATTCTAAGTCCTAATGTTTCAAGCCCCTGCAATAATAAAAATGATCCGAATGGAGATGGAACCGCACCAGTATCCCTTCCAACAACTGCCCTAATTCTTGTTGTAAAAGCAGAACCTTTAAAAGTTTCACCAAAAATTAATCCATTATATGTAGCATCAGGCTCGGAAAGTGTTGGGAATTTCCCATTCATCCAGTCAAAATCACCTTTTTCTATGACAATTCCTCCAAGAGTGGTACCATGCCCTCCAATGTATTTTGTTGCTGAAGATGCAATGATATCTGCACCATGGTCAAATGGTCTTACAGAACCAATACCAACAGTATTATCTGCTATTAACGGAATATCATGTGAATGTGCAATTTCTGCTAACTTATCAAAGTCAGGAATATCCAATTTAGGATTTCCAATTGATTCCACATAAATAGCTTTGGTCTTATCATTAATTGCAGCTTCAAACTCATCAGGAGACTGTGAATCCACAAATGTTACGCTGCGACCCAATTCCTCCAATGTATTTTCAAACAATTCGTATGTTCCACCATATAAGTTATCTGCAGATACAATATTGTCTCCAACAGCTGTCAAGTTGATGATAGCATAAAAAATTGCAGACATTCCAGAAGCTGTTGCATAAGCTGCAGTTCCTCCCTCTATTGCAGCCATTCTTTTTTCGAATGCTTCAGTTGTAGGATTTGTAAGTCTTGTATAAATGTTTCCTCCTTCTGCAAGTGCAAATCTGTTTGCAGCTTGCTCAGGAGAGTCAAATACATAAGAAGTAGTTTGATAAATCGGTGTTACTCTAGATCCAGTTTCGTCAACTTCTTCCTGGCCTGCATGTACACCAATTGTTGATATGTTCTTTTTGTTTTTTATTTCATACGCCATTTTATCACTAATTAACAATATGTTTTAAAATCCAAATAAGTCTTGTGCATCAAGCATTACATCCACAATGTGAACATTAAAAGGACATCTTGGTTCACAGTCCCCGCATGCAATACAGTCTGTTGCATTATATTTTAGGTTATTGTAATGTTCCATTACACTGGCCGGCACCTCATCCCGATTTTTTGCAAGATCAAATAACTTGTTTACCATTGAAATATCAATTTCAGATGCGCATGGTGCACAATGCCCACAGTAAGTGCATTGTCCTTCAAATGAATGTTTTGGAGCATTCTTTAATGTTTCAACATATTCTTTTTCAGATTCTGTTGCATCACAATATTTTAAAGATTCTTCAAGTTCATCAACTGTTTTTACACCTACAAAAATACTTGAAACGCCTTTTTGTTCCAGACAATAATGAATACATTGAACTGGTGTTAATGCAACTCCAAAAGGAGATGTTTCGCTATCAAGTAAATTACCCCCAGCAAATCCTTTCATTACGGTTAATGCGGTCCCATTATTTGCACAGGTTTCATATAATTCAGCTCTTTGAGGATTTAAACCAAACATCTGCCCATCATATGCATCTTCTTTTCTGTACTCCTCAATATCCCCCATTGAACCAAACATGTCATAAGCAGGATTGATTGAAAACATCAACAATTCAATCTCAGGGTTTTGAGCTGCCAACAGTCCAATATCAGGATTATGGGTGCTTAAACCGATATGTTCAATTGTTCCATCTTCCTTTAGTTTACGAACATATTCTATAAATGGACCATTCATGATTTCATTATAGTCATCTAATTGGTCAACATAATGAATCATACCGAAATCAAGAGTGTCAATCTGGAATCGTTCCATAAAATCTTCAAATGCAGGAATAACCTTATCCATTTCACGAGTCCTGACATACTGATTATTTTGCCAGGTTGATCCAATATGACCCTGTATAATCCAATTTTCACGATGGCCTTTAATGGCTTTTCCTAGATGTGAACGCACATCAGGTTCACTCATCCAACAATCGACAAAGTTAATCCCATTAGCTTCACAAGCTTTAATTAAATCTTCAGTATCTTCATAAGGTCTTTCAACTAAAAATTCAGCACCAAAAGCAATTTCAGATACTTTAATACCAGTATCCCCCAAATCACGATATTTCATAATACTATCTCCACTTATTAATATTATGAATTTAAAAATTAAAAAAGGTAATGGAATTATTACAGTTAATATTTAAAGTAATTAATTCATAATAAGATATGATGTATGAAAAAGAATTCCTTCTAAATGAGATAAATAAAATTAGAGATGAAATTGGCCATGATAATGTCAATATTTTCATTGAAAAAATTTATTTTAATGAAAATACCAATGAATTATGGATTATTACTGAAGACAGACCAGACAAGTCAGCCATTATTGGAAAAGGAGGTTGGGTTGTTGGAAAACTCAGAAAAAAATTAGGTCTTGAAAGCATACATGTTGAATCATACGGTGATTTTTTAAACAAGGAATATAAATTAAAATTATCCAAAAAAACTGTTAATAACTTAGATTTAGATTTGGTTGGTCTTGAAAATCTGGAAAAAACCATAGAAAATAAACTTGAAAACATTTATAGCTTTAATTTTGATACTTATTTTAATGAAAATCAATTTGAGGAATCTGAAAATGTTGAAGCAGTTGTAGCATTATCTGGTGGTGTGGACAGCAGTTTTTCATTGATATTGGCTAAAAAATTAGGATTTAATCCAATTGCCATTACTGTTGACCCAGGAACAATAATACTTCCAAAACAATTTAAGAACAACATCAAACTTTTAACTGAATCATTAAACATCAAACATGAATATATCAATGCAGACTATTCTCAAGTCATCAAGGAATCTTTTACAGGAAAGCTTCACCCTTGCGGAAGATGTTCCAAAAATACTGGTGAGATAGCCAAAAAATATGCAAAAGACAATAAAATTCCAATAATTATCTTTGGTGATATGCTTGCAACTGGTAGCCAATGCATAAATTTACAAGAAGATTCATTATATCGCTTGAACCTACCGGCAAGTTTAAGTGTTGGCAAACAAGAGATAAAATCTTTAATCAAAAACTATGATTTAAAGACATTCAAAGGGTTTGGATGTCCGCTTCTTTATGAAGTGCATAAAAAATTCCCATATATGAAAAAATTTTCAATACAAAGAATACTTAGGGAAACACGTTCGGGAGCACTTGAACCCGGTGAAGCACTTGATTTGATATGGAGTTTTTACAAATAATATTTAGGTATACCTAAACTTTATATATATTAAAAAACAAATTATTAATTGCCAATATAATCTTTTATATTGGTAGAGTAATAATTTAACAGGAATAGAATACTTATTTAAATGTTCCTCAATGAATTCAATAAGTAAAGCTCAGCTTCTATTCTTGTCATTTTATTACTTTAACAACTATTCAGAACCATCTTCATTAATTGATTCCAAATAATTTTCATGAATTTCTTCCGCCAAATCATCATTACCTTCTATAATAGGTCCAGTATAGTCACAGTCATAGCAAACCCATTGAGACCAATTTTGAGGAATAATCCATTTTACATTTTTAGAACCGCATCTCGGACATATTTTATGCATCATATTAAACACCTAAAAAAAATAATAAAAAGATAATTAATAATTATCTTTTACTGTAGAAATAATAAGCCACACCAACAATAACTATAGCAACTACCAAAATCAAAAGAGGATTACCTGTGTTTTGTAACGGTTTCTTTTGATCTTGTTTTTTGGTATCGTTTTTATGAGTTTCATTAGGAGATTTTTTGAGTATGACCTGATTTACAGTTGTATTATTAACATTTGTATTTTTATTTATTGTAATGTTTGTTAAATTATTATTTGTTGTTTTATCTGTTTTTTTACCATTGTCTGTTTTATTGTCCTCAGAAGTCTTATTCTCATCAGCAGTGCCATTATCATCAGTACTGTTATCTGTACCATTGTTAACACTGTTGTTAGAATTATTTTCTTTTACGACATCAGTGTTGGATGATGAAAGAACTCCACTTAATTCATTGGTAATTGTGAATTCATTACCATTGCTTTTTACAACAGGTTCCTTGTAACTTCCGATTTTATCTGCAGAAACAGAATATGATATCTGATTTCCACTACCATCATACTTATCGACATCAATAGTTTTAGACCAACCATTATCCTTTGATAAAACTACAGTTTCAACAGTATTGTTACCATTTTTTACATAAACAGTAACAGAAGTAGGACGATTAGAACCACCATTATCTTTCCAATTCATTGTAACTGTCAATTTAACTTTTTCATTTGAACTTCCAGCATTATCATCAGAAACAGGACTATCATCAACATAGCCCTTAACATTATCGTCAGATGAATCAACAACATCATCAAAATCATCTGCTGCTGAAATAAAACCTACAGCACCTATCAAAAATATTGACATAAGTACCAAAATTATAAACTTTTTCATATTATCACCAATACAATATACGATTATTATATATTGTTTTAAGTGATATAAAAATATTAAAAAAAAGTAAAAATTGAGATTAATTTTTAAATCCCATGTTTTTCAAATTCAATATTTAAAAAATCTTTAATATTATCTCTGGCCAATTCAACCATCTCAGGAGCAGGACCACCAGGAATAGCTCTGATTTTAACATTTTCAGCAGGGTTTAATGCCCTTTGAATTAACTCATCAGATAACTCCAATTTATCAAATCCTAAATCCAAAGCTATATCATCAATGAATTTAGATGTAATATCCTCTTCAGCCATTTCATTAGCAGTAGCTTCATTAACAATTCTTCCAACTATTTTATGGGCTGTTCTGAATGGAATATGTTTTTCACGAACCATGATGTCCGCCAAATCTGTTGCAGTTGCAAAGTTTTTACCAGCCAATTCAGCACACCTATCCACTTTAAATTCAACAGACAACATCATTTTTGTAACAATAGATAAAGTTTCTTTAGTTACTTTAACCGCATTCCACAAGTGAGGAGTAATTTCCTGCAAATCCCTATTGTAAGTATATGGAATAGCTTTTAGAATAGTTAAAATAGTAATCAATTCACCTGTAGCGATACTGGTTTTACCCCTTGCAAGTTCCGCCACATCAGGATTTTTCTTTTGAGGCATAATAGAAGAAGTTGATGAATATTCATCAGCCATCTCAATAACACCAAATTCATAAGTGCTCCACAAAACTAATTCCTCACAGATTTTAGCCAAAGTTGAAGATAGAGAAACTAAATCAAAAACAGTTTCACTAATAAAATCTCTTGCAGAAACACCATCCATAGAATTCTCCAAATAAGCATCAAAACCAAGCAAATCAGTGGTTAATTGCCTATTAATTGGAAAACTAGTTGTAGCCATAGCCGCTGACCCCAATGGATTTAAATTAACACGTTTATATGTATCTGCTAAACGTTCATAATCCCTTTTGAGTGCTTGAACATGAGCCATCAAATGATGGGCTATGGTAATTGGTTGAGCATGTTGCAAATGAGTGAAACCTATGAAAATATCTTCAAGATGTTCTCCAGCCATTTCAACAAGACCTTCAATAAATTCCAGAATACCAATTTGAATTTCTTCAATCATTTCCCTTAAAACTAATCTTACATCACATGCGACTTGGTCATTACGTGATTTGGCAGTATGCATATAACCTGCTTCAGGACCAATTTTAGAAGTAACATAGTTTTCAATAGCCATGTGCACATCTTCAACAGAAGCATCGAATACCAATGCATCGAAACCTTCTTCTTTAAGATTATCAAGAGCGCATAAAATTTTATCAGCAATTTCTTTATCAACAATGCCCTCATGCTTTAACATTGAAGTATGGGCAAAATTAGTTTTAATATCTGCTTCAAAAAGAACTTTATCTGCATCAAATGATGAAGTATATTCAGCTGCTTCATCAGTCATACCAGTCTTAAAACGACCATTTCTAATATTATCCAAGAAAATCCCTTCTTAAAATATGATTAAAAATTAAAAAAAATAAAGTATAAAAAAAGAAATAAAGATTTAAAAAATCTTATTTTTTCATTTCAGTGTATCCACATTTACCACATGCAAACCTGTCACCATGGTCAGCCATGAATACACCTTCACCACAACGAGGACAAATTGGGTTTTTTCTTTCAATTTTGTCTCCATCTACTTTGTAAAGATCAGATTTTTTTACCATATAAACCACCTATTCTTCATCTGCTTCAGCTTCTTCAGCTTCTTCTTCAGCAGGTTCTTCTTCAGGTTCTTCATTTTTAGCAATGACATGTTGAGCTTCAATATATTCTAAATCGTCAACAGTATCATAAACTTTAGCATAACCTAATGCTTTAGGTTCACCGTAGTGTGGTTGTACATTATCTACAACAATTAACTCTTTTTTAGTATTTAATAAAGCAACTAATTTTGATTTAATATCTAATACTTTAGGAGTTGCTTCTCCATCGTAATCAACATAAAATTTAATTTCTTTTCTGTTAAATACTTTATTTTCTTTTTCTTCAATAAATTCAATTTCCATTATAAAACCTCATTTATTTATTCTTCAATAAATCCGTCAATAAGCTTTTGAGCTTTATCTTTCAGGTCAGAAACTTTTAAAAGCACTAAACCTTCATTAGGTTGTCCATATAGAATTGTAGTTTCTGGATTAGCCATTAAGATGCAAGGAAGAACTGCAAGATCTTCTTCCCCTGCTACTTCAATTACATAACATTCGCCACTGTTAGATAATTCAAGAGCTTTGCCTATGGTTTCCCATAGATCATCTGTAATAGTTCCAGCAGGATTATCAACTTTTAAAATATGATCTGCACGTATAATTTCATGAGTATGATTTTTTCTTTGAATTAAGTTATCAATTATACCAATATTTGGATATAATTCATATTTTGTAAGATTGGCAAAAGTTGCATCACCAACAGAGATTAAAAACTCAGAAGACTTAATTTCATCAATGGCATCTTCAAAGTCAGGATATAATTTACCTAATGGTTTTTTTAATTCAATAATTATATCTTTATTTAATTCTGCATCTAAACGTAACACAAAAAACCCTCTATCTTACTCTTAAACAATATTCGCCTGGAATTTTAATATTTAATTCTTTTGCTATAGCTGAATCTTCTGGATCAGTAATAATCAAAAGACCACTCCAGTTGTCAGAAGTTGGACTTCCGCATGATGGACAATGATCTTTATTTGAAATCATTTTGCAAACAGTACAAGCTTTCATTCTCCACCCTTCTTACTTTTTTCTTTAGCTTCTTCAATCCATTCAAATCTACCTAAGTTATTTTGTCTCATTGTAAGTGGAATTTTAGAATTCCTATTATTTTCAATGTTATTAGTAGATTCATCTTTGATTGAAACGCTTACAGCTCTAGCTCTAACTAAGTCACCTTCATCTAAAGTTTTATTAGACTCTTTAGCAAGTAATGCCCCTCTTTTAGGATCATAATTTATATAATCATCAGTAACTTGAGAAACATGTATTAAACCGTCCATAGGTCCAATCCTTACAAAAGCACCGTAGTCAACAATATCGATTACTTCACCATCGAAAATTTCATGTTGTTCTGGTTTAAAGAAGATTGCTTCAAAGATGACATTATGGTATGCAGCACCGTCACCCATAATGAGCCTACCTTCACCAATTTCATCAATATCATTAACACAGATGAGTAAACCAAGTTTTTTATCTAAACGACCTTCATAGGTTTCGTTCAAAGTTTGAATAGCGACTTCTTTGAGAGGATCACCAAATCTGTAAGGTGGAATTCTTACAGTGTCCTCGATTTTTGTTTTATAATACAAAATAATCCCTCATTTATTAATAAGTTTAATTAATATTATATTTTACCTTCAACAGCAATATATCTTTTTTGTCTTAAATATGCTACTGTGATTCCTTTATCTTTCGCACGATTTTTTAATTCAATATCATTTGTAGCTAAAACTTCTGAAACTCTAAGTAACGCATCATCCACAGTTTCATTTTCTAATAATGAAATATCCTTTATTTCAATTTTTGAAGAATTAGCTAACTTTAAGGCCAAATTAGCATTTAACCTTATTTTTCCTTTGTTATTTTTTTTCAAACCCTTCAATTCATTGATAACAAAGCTCGGAGTAGTTAATTTATAAGAAGGTAATATTTTTTCAAGTTCAGTGATAATATCCACATTGAACTGAAAAGGAACCATAAAAAAATTGGTATCTATTACAACTTCTTTAGAGTTCATTATTTGCCCTCTATTTTATAATACCGTAACCGATTAATCTCCAACGAGCACCAACTCTACGACTTAAAGCAACCCTGTCTCCAGGACTAGCGCAAACTGGCAATTTAAGAGTAACCTCAACATCATTTTTCTTAGTCGAAGTAACAACACCAATAGTTGTTGTAGTACCACAATTAATCATTAAAGCTTCTTTAAGTTTAATTGGAGCAACATCACGTTCTTCTTTAGTACCTACCACACGATCAAGTAAATTAGCTTCCATTTTAAAGCTGTTTAATACTTCAGGCAAAGTACCTTCTTCACCAGCAACAGTTCCGGATAATGAATCTGATTTGGTTAAAGATGGGTCTAACTTAGTTGCAATACCTACAAGTCCACCAGGACCAATTTCTTCAACTTGTTCACCATTAGCTTCAAGGCCAATAATTTCAGATTTGAGAGTGATTCTCTCACCGTTATTAGTAGGACCTGGTCTAATTTCAATAGTGTCTCCAAGTTTAAATGTACCTTGAACTAAAGTTCCACCAATAACTCCTCCTTTAATTTTATTAGCACCTGAACCAGGCTTGTTAATATCAAATGATCTTGCTACATGCATTAATGTAGAATCTTCTGTATTCCTCTCTGGAGGTTGAATTTGTTTAAGCATTGCTTCAATTAATATGTCAACATTAGCTCCTTGTTGAGCAGACACTGGAATAATTAAAGCATCTTCAGCACAAGTTCCTTTAACAAATTCTTTAATTTCATTATAACTTTCAATAGCTCTTTCTTTTGAAACAATATCAATTTTGTTTTGAACTACAATAACATCTTTTACACCAATAACATCAAGTGCCATTAGATGTTCTTTAGTTTGTGGCTGTGGACAAGACTCATTTGCAGCAATTACTAAAACTGCACCATCCATAATTGCAGCACCAGATAACATAGTTGCCATAAGGGTTTCGTGACCTGGAGCATCAACAAAGGATACCTTTCTAATTAATTCAGTTTCGCTGCCACAGATTTCACATTTTTCAGAAGTAGTATAACATTCAGGTTCTCCGCATTCAGGACATTTCCTAAATTCTATATCAGCATAACCTAAACGAATTGAAATACCTCTTTTTGTTTCCTCACTGTGAGTATCAGTCCAAATTCCTGATAATGCTTTAGTAAGAGTAGTCTTACCATGGTCTACGTGACCAACTAAACCTATGTTAACATCTGACTGTACGTTCACAGATAACCACCTTTTTTTATAATTTAATTCGACTAAAAGTAAAATAAGAAAAATAGTAGAACTATTCTTCCTCTTCTTCACCAGCACCAATAATTTCAGCTATTGATTTGTTTCCAGCTTGAGTAACTACAGTGTTGATTTGTACAATATCTTCTGCGATAGTGTTTCCTCTAACAGTTTTTCTTTTTTTAACACCATCAGCTTTAGGATGATAACCGATACCACCAGTTAATAAACTTTTAATTCTTCTAGTACCAGAAACATCTTTTTTCATGGTAAAACCATTTTTGTCACTACCACCAGTGATTTTTAAAGTGTAACCATCTAAACCAACAATTGCACCATCAAATTCATCACCGATGACTAAACCATTAAGAGCTTTAGCTTCATCCACTTCAATTTGATGAGTTTCAGCTTTTTGAGACACAACTACTTTGAATGCCATGGTATTTCCTCCTTAATTTTTTATAAACCCAATTTATTATTCAAAAAGACCAAATTTACCCCAATCTGGGTCTTGTTTACGTTTAATTTCAACAAATTCATATAAAGTTTCAAATTCATCTTCAGTTAATTTATCCTTAAATTCTCTTTCAATGAATTTATAATGTTTTTCAGGGATATCAACATATAATTCATCCCCTTCATCAAAATGTTTTCCAACAATAGCGTCTTTAATAGCCATTGCAACTCTTTGACCTCTAGGAATATCTGGTAATGTTTCCCCTTTATCTTCCATACTGGCAATTACGCCCACATATTCACCATTCTTATTTATCAAAGTTTGACCTTGTTTAATTGTACCGCTTAAAGACTCTATTCCAATGATAGCAGGTTTACTTTGACGGAAAACCAACTTAGGTAAAGACATGAATTTAGCCGGTTTAATGATAGCATCATAAAATGCTTTTTTCTTGGCTTTTTCAATCTCGTCAATCCATGCTTCATAATCTTCAATAATCTGATAGATTACATCACCTTGGAAGAGTTTAACATCTGAATTTTTAAGATCTTCTTCAGAATTCTGATGAATACTAACATTAAATGCAATAATAGCACCATGCGCATCATTTTCATTTAATGCAATGGATGAATTGATGATATCTCTACGACTTATATCACCAATGTCTGCTTCACGAATAGGAATATCCAATTCTTTCAATAATTTAACAATAGCTTCAAGAGAACCTAATGTATCTGCTTTGACTAAAATTCCTTCATCTTCAGTATTAATAGTAATATCTTCAATTTCTTTTAAGATTTCCTCTTCAACATTTTCATCATCACTCAATACTCTGAGCGGTGAGCCTGAAACAACATCATCTAAATTAGGAGCTGCGATTTTAATACCTGCAGCTGCAACTACCTCATCAAATTTTTGGAATTTCTTTTTAGAATCTCTCATTTCTTCTAGTGGAAGTGGTCTCAAAATAGATCTAATTTTAGTAGTCAATACTTCATTTGAAGAAGTCATTAAAGCTATTTCATCATTTGTTCGTAAAACACCATCATAAATAATACTATCAATAGTAAGACCTAATCCTACTTCTTCCTTAATTTCCAAAACAGTTCCTTTAGCAGGAGCATCAGCATCAATTTCAAGCTGTTCAGTTAAATATTCCTGAGCAAGACCTAAAAGCATTGCCAAGACTTCAATAATTCCCTCTCCAGACCTAGCACTAATTGGAATGATACTAATCTGAGAAGCGAAATTACTTACCCTATCAAATCTTTCAGATTGAAAACCTTCTTTGTGAAGAGTACCTACAATCTCATAAATTTTTGTATCTAACTCTTGTTTAACACTTTGAGCTTGTTGTTCAAAGGATTCTCTAAAAGAAGCATCTTCATGTGACTCCCATCCAAATATCATATCTATCTTATTAGCTACAACAATGAATGGAGTTTTATACATTTTAAGAATATTTAATGCTTCAAATGTTTGCGGTTTGAATCCATCATTAATATCCACAATCAAGACTGCTAAATCTGCTAATGCACCACCACGTTTTCTTAAACTGGTGAATGCAGCGTGACCTGGAGTATCAATAAAGAACAAACCTGGGATTAAATCTTTAATAGTTAATCTTGATATAAAATTTCCACAGATTTCTTCAATAGTATCGTTAGGAATTTCTGTAGCACCAATATGTTGAGTAATACCACCTGCTTCTTTATCAGCAATGGTACTGCCTCTAATGTAATCTAATAATGTTGTTTTACCATGGTCTACATGACCTAAAACTGATACAATCGGGGATCTGATTTTCATAGTATCTTTCTTAATAATAAATTTTTAAAATATTAAATTTATTCATAAATTAAATCATTGTCGACGATTTTGTAATCGCAAATTTCATCTTCATTAAAGAAAAGAGCAATTTCTCTTTCAGCAGATTCAGGAGCATCGGATGCGTGAATAATATTTCTACCAGTATCCATACCGAAATCTCCTCTAATTGTTCCAAGATCAGCTTCTAAAGGATTAGTTGCACCAACAATTTTTCTAATAGTAGTAATAGCTTCTTCTCCTTCAATGACCATTGCTAAAGATGGTGAAGAAGTAATATACTCAACTAAACTTGGGAAAAATGGTTTTTCAGCATGTTCTCCATAATGAGTTTTTGCTAAATCTTCATCGATTTGAATTAATTTAACAGCTACAATTTTAAGACCTTTGTCTTCAAAACGGGATAATATTTTACCCATGAGACGTCTTTGGACAGCGTCCGGTTTCATCATTACAAAACTTTTTTGAATCATTCTTTAACCCATTTAACTTTTCTTGGAACTCTTCCGAGTTTAATCATATTTTTTTCACATTTACTGCTACAAAAGAAATAAATTGAACCATCTTTTTTGACGTACATTTTTCCTGTACCTTCTTCTATTTCTTTACTACAGAATGAACAAGTTCTCATGTTCTTACACCTTCTTATGGAGTCTTAATTTCTTTAGCTTCTCTAATTGTATCAAGTAACATTAAAATGTCACCTTCTCTAACAGGACCCATAATGTTTCTTGTTAAAATTCTTCCTTTATCTCTACCATCAAGGATTCTGCATTTAATTTGCATTACCTCACCAGTCATTCCAGTTCTTTTTAAAACTTCAATGACTTCAGCAGGAGTTCCTTCTTCCATTTAAATCACCGTAAAATTATTAAAAGAATTATTCTTTTAATTCAGCAACTTTTTCAACAATTTCACTAACAGCAGCTTCAGCATCACCAGCATCAACAATACATGCAGATGCAGTACCAACAGTTAAACCTGCAGCTCCACCAACTTGTTCTTTGGTAGGTAAGTAAACATAAGGAATTTCTTTTTCATCAGCGAGAACAGGAATGTGTGCAACGATTTCAGCAGGATCTACGTCTTCTGCGATAACAACTAATTTTGCATCTCCTCTTTCGATAAATTTGGTTACTTCGTTAGTACCTTTTGCTACTTTACCAGTAGATTGTGCGGTTTCTAATGCTTCTTCAGCTTGTTTAGCTAATTCTTCAGGTGTGTCAAATTTTACATAAATGTTTGCCATAAAATATACCTCCTTTTTCATCTGGCTATGCCATCCATCGGCAGATATTATAATTCTTTTGAATCATAATATAATGTAATTATATATAGTTATATTATTTTTTAACTATAGAAATTACCCAAATTATTCAATAAGTGAATAATTTAATATAGTTTTTAATAATACTAATTCTTGAACAATTCATATATCACTAAATATAATCCCATAATCTAAAAAAACAAGAGGGATTAGACTTTCAATACAAATACTTCTGAATTTCATATAATTTTTAGCAAAACTAAAAATAAAAATTTAGTAATTAATGAAATAATTCTAGAGAACTAGACAATAATAAATTGGTTTGCATAGTATATAAATGTTTGTAAAAATAAGACAAAATAAGTGAAATCTAAAATAAAAAATAATAAAATAAATTTAAAGTGTAAAAGAGATAGTAATAAAATTACTATCTAGAAAAATCAACAAATCTATTTGATTGCTAATTTAACATCTTCAGCTTTTACAGTTTTTCTACCAGCGTGACGTGCAAATCCTACAGCTTTTGCTGCGATTTCATTTCCGTAATCTTCAATAGCTTCGGTTAATGCGATTTTTGCATCATCACTTACTCTTTGTGCACCAGCATTTTTAAGTACTCTTCCTACAGGAGCAATTGGTAATTCACTCATAATTTACACCTCATTTATTTGATAATAAATAGTTTTTATTTGCTTATATATAAATATATTGGTCAGACACTTTTAAATTCAAAAGATTTCAATACAACAAACTAAATTAAAATAACCTAAAAAGTGACAGTATTATCTTTAAAAATGTTTTTCATAAAACACTTTAATAAAGTAAAATAAAGAGCACGATTACAAAATCGAAAAATAAAAAGCAAAAATAAAAAATAAAATAAGATTTACAAAAAGTAAACTTATTATTCCATGAGAATTTTTCTTAAGGTATCGATATCAGCATCAACTTCAGTAGGTTGAGTGCATGCATCAATTGCAGTATTAGGATCCTTGAGCAGGTGTCCAGTAACAACACAAGTTATTGTTTCACCTTTATCAATGACTCCTTGACCAACAAGTTTTTTAAGACCTGCAATAGAAGCTGCTGAAGCTGGTTCTACCCCAATACCTTCAGTTCTTGCCAGTAACTTCTGAGCATCAAGAATTTCTTCATCAGTTACAGTTTCAGAATAACCATTTGAATCATAAATTGCATTTAATGCCTTAATATCACTAACCGGAGCTCCAATACGTATAGCTGTAGCAATTGTTTCAGGGTTTTCAACAGGTACAACTCTTTTATCTCCCTTTTTAAATGCATTTGTAACTGGACATGCTCCTTCTGCTTGAATACCAGTCATCATAGGTAAATCCTTAATAAAACCTGCATCATAAAATTCTTTAACACCTTTCCAGATTGCAGAAATATTTCCTGCATTTCCCACAGGTAAAACTATCCTGTCTGGAGCTTGCCAACCTAAATCCCTAACAATTTCATATCCAATAGTTTTCTGACCTTCTAATCTATAAGGGTTAATAGAATTTAATAAATAAAGATGTTTTTCCAATGCAAGAGCAGTCATTGCTTCCAATGCTTCATCAAAGTTACCGTTAATGGACATTACTTCAGCACCATGGAACATTGCTTGAGCCAATTTTCCCAATGCCACTTTTCCAGAAGGTAAAAATACAATACAACGTAAACCTGCACGAGCTGCATAAGCTGAAAGGGATGCTGAGGTATTACCTGTAGATGCACAACCCACAGTATTTACACCTAACTCCATTGCTTTAGTCATTCCAACAGTCATTCCTCTATCTTTAAAACTTCCAGTTGGGTTTGAACCTTCTACCTTAACATACAAATTTACTCCAAGTTCTTTTCCTAACTTATCACATTTGCAAAATGGAGTTCCACCTTCATCAAGAGAAACGATTTTGGTTTCATCAACAGGAATGCATTCTTTAAATTTCCATAAATTATCCCTTCTACCATCAAAAATATCTTTAGAAACATCAATTTCATTGACGAGTTCAAGTACAGATCCACATTTTTCACAAGTGTAGATTACTTCATCATCGTCATACTCTTCTCCACATGAAACACATCTTATCATAAAAAATCACATATATATTTTTTAAACTATTATTATATAAAATTTAACTTAACAATGAAAATAAAAATTTACCTAAAGGCAATGTAATGTAAACTTCAAAAATTCCCGCCACTGCCATTAAAATTGAAGATAATGCCAAAATTATAAAAGCCTGCAATAACTTATCAAAATTTTCATCATAGGAATACCAGAATCTATCCATAAATTTTCGTTCTTTTTGTTTGAAGAATGTTCTAATTAAATTACAAACAAAATTAAATAATATAAAACCTGAAGCGCATGCTAAAATACATGAAGAGAATTCGAAAATTCCATGAGGAATAGTGAAAACTAATACATGCAATAGACTCTGGGATGTGGCGGCATAATAACCTACAAAAAATCCATTATATCCTAAAATCAGTGCTGAAAAACAGAAGAATAATCCATAAATAAACATTCGAAGGACAATCATTATATTGTTGATGAAAATATCCTGAAATGTTAATTGGATAACACCCGTTTGAACCTTATTTGTTACATCCTCAACAACAGGATTCAGATAACTATACAGATAAGGTTCAAATACATATCCTAAAATTAATGAAATAAAAAGGATAAAAGCAGAAGCAAATATGGCAAACTTATTCTCAATGAAAGCCCTTTTTACTTCATTATGGATTTTTTTAAACATCATATCAAATTTTTAGCAATTTCACGGGCTTCAACTTGTTTATCCTTTAAATCATCCATGAATTTTTCCATCAATTCTGCAGCCATTGCCTTACAATCACCGCAACGCAATGTTCCATTCAAACAGTCTTGGCGTATCTTTTCAAGTTCATTATCATCATCAATGAAATGATATAACAACATTTCATATATAACACATTTATCTACCTGTCCACCCAATTCCTGCTGTTCTTTTAAAGTTTCTCTTCCACCGGTTTTTGCTGATTTGACTTTTTTAACTGCATCTTTGGTTTCATCATTAAGATAGATTGCAGTGGCAGGTTTGGAACTACTCATTTTATCACCAGTCAAACCAGTCAAGAATCTGTGATAAGTGGAGGCAGGAGATAAAAATCCTAACTCCTCATTTAATTTATGGGCAATGTCCCTTGTTAATCTAATATGAGGATCCTGGTCAATTCCAACAGGAACTACAACTTTTTTTGGACCTCCAAACTCTTCAATCTGAGGAAGTAAAATATCAGCAACCTGAACCAATGGCGCTTGAACATGAGCAATATTAGTAGATGGAGTAAATCCATAAATTGCCTTGAGCTGACTGAAATTAGTTTTACTTGAAGCTTTAAAAGCCAAATCCTGCAATAATTTATTTTGAGATTGAAGATAAACATTAACATTATCCTTTTCCAAGTCAAGACCCAATGCAACCCAATTAGTTAAATATTCGTTGACTGCAATTTCACGACCTTTTTCAAAACTCATTCCACGGGCTGCATAAGATTCCAAATCAGCAATTGGAAGTGACAACATGGCTCCCTTATCCTGATACCATTTGAGTTGGTCAACGACCATTTTATGTCCAATATGCATTTGTCCACTTGGCATCATACCTGTAACAACTGCAAAATCTTTATTCTGATTAATTAAATTGTTAATTTCATTGAATTCTCTGTGTCCAAAAATTACTCCCCTTTTCATCAGTCTTTGAGGATTTTTAATGTCATCTAAAATATCAGAAATTTTTCCGATACCAAATTGATTTACTAACTTATCATAATCTAGGCTAAAGGATGCCCATGGGTCTATTAATTCTGCCATATTTTCACCAATCAATCTCTTAAATTAAATTTATAATTAAAATATATTAACTTCACAATTAAAAACTATAAAAATATTATTGCTTTTGTTAATTAAACTTATGGTCTTGTCCATTCAACATTATAATATGTGATGTCGAAGTCATCGTCAACAATTGCTAAAAGAAGTTTCTTATTTACACCATGAGAAACCCTAACATAACTTGCAAAATCAAGTGCATTAATATCATAATTTTCAAAAATAATTTTTACCAAATAATCGGAATGCCCCTGACCAGGACCTCTTCCACGGTCATATAATCTAAATTCAGAACCATATTTAAATCCAGTCTTAATAACAAAACCGCGATCTTTTAAATCACGATATACAACATATTTTCCATACTGTTCCTGTTCTTTTAAAATATCTATTAAATAACCTACGGTACATTCAATATCATCTTCATAGATATCCAAACGACCCTTTTCTAACAAATAACATGCCTCAATTAATGAAAGATTTAAACAATCAGCTTCAATTTTACCAAATTTACTTTTTTCATGTAAAGCTATTGGTCTTTTACTGCCTTCCTCAATTTTAATTGATACAATTTCATTAGATAAATTTCCACGCATTAAAACACCACAAAAAGAAATAAATTATTTTAATGCTAATATTTCTTAAAAAAATATTATATAAATTTTTGTAAAAAAAAAATTAAATGCTAATAAAAATATTATTAGCCATCTGTGTTGAGATAGTTACTTCATTATCATCAATAACTAAAAAATATTCATCACTGTCAAATGGTTTGGTAAATTCATACTTAACATTTGAGCCAATACTGATTCCAAGATTAGCAATATCATCCAAAAGCTCTGAATCGCCACGTATAAATGAAACTTTACCTTCAGTAGGCGAATTTAATTCAGAAATACATAATAAATTAGATTGCCTGTAAACAATATCATCAAAGTCATTCAAGGAATAACATTGTTGACAATTATCAAAATCAAAATTACATGAAGGAATAACATTATCATCAGGACATAAATCCGGATTTTGCAACATATTACATAATGCCCTTTCAGCTTCATCAGATAAAGTATGTTCCATTTCACAAGCTTGATCGTGAATATTTTCCTCTTTAACTTTTAAGACATCACTTAAAAATTTTTCTAAAATCCTATGTTTTCTTGTAATCTTTTGAGCAATTTCCATTCCCTCATCTGTTAAAGTAGCTCCTTTATATGGAGTATAAATAATATAACCAAGTTTTTCTAATTTTTTAAGCATTTGAGTAACACTACCTGGTGCAATATTCAATTCTTTTGAAAGTTGAGTAGTTGAAACCTGTTCCTTGTTACTGCCGTTACGATATAAAACTTCCAAATATTCCTCAATATTTTCACTGATTTTACCCTCAGCCATACGCTCACCTTAAATTATGATGTTAGATTAATTTATATAACTAAGAGTATAAAAAAGTTTTGGTTTGCCTAAATTAATTGAAAAACTTCTAAAAAAAAGAGATAATAAAAAATATATTTTTAAAATATTTAAACTTTATCAAAAAATAAAAAAAGGAAAAGTAAATAATTAGAATGGTAAACTAGAGTAATATGCATGGTGTGAATATGAACTAGTATACCAATTATTTACTACACCAAATGAATTACTTGAAAAGACACAAGTACCATGTTCATATCTAGCAGGAATACCTGCAGCTCTAGCTAATGCTATAACTAAATGAGCTTGATCTACACAATTACCATATCCACGACTTAAGGTACCAGTAGCACCATAAGCAGTATCATAATAGAAACTATAGGATATTTGGTCTCTTACATAGTTAAAGATAGCTGTCGCTTTTTCTTTAACAGTAGTCAAACCACTTGTTAAAGCAGCTGCCTTATTCTTAATCGCAGTAGCAGTTACTTGACAATTTGTAGTTGCTTTAAGATAAGGATCCAAATTACTAATAGTGTTTTTAACATTCATTCCACCAGCGGAAGTTGATGCTGATGAAGATGAAGATCCATATTTAATTACACAATAGTTAGGCATATAATTGTCATTGTTTTTATAGAAAGTTAATATACGTGAAAATGCATCTACCGCTTCAGAATAGATTATATTACCTACAGTTGAAGAACAGTAATTAGGAGCTTGCATATTAGTTTTAATATAGTTTGCAAGATTTTTCGCAACAGTCAAATAATCTGACTTATATAATTCCTCTGAATAAATATTATCTCCAGAAGGAGATTCTGGATTTTTTACACCATAAAGGCAAGTAATTGCATTATTATTTGAACTTCCTAATTGATATGCAGCCTGAGCCATTAGATAAAGGAATTCCGGAACTGTAAACTTATAACCTGCAGCAGTTACAGAAGATGGTATTTTACCATTTTTCTCATAATATGATTTCACAGTAGAAGCTCCTGTTAAAACATCAGCAATAGATATTGTTTTTGGAGCTGTTGAAGAACTACTTGAAGAACTACTTGAAGAACTGCTGGAACTACTTGAACTACTTGAACTACTTGAACTACTTGAACTACTTGAACTACTTGAACTACTTGAAGAACTATCAGAAGTTGTAGTTGAACTTTCAGAATATGTGCCACCTATACTTTTGAAATTTAAATTATTACTTAAACCATACCTAAATAAGATTACACCTGCAGCTCCACCTTTGATTGCATTTTTAGCATCAGTAGTAAGAGCAGATATGCTCAATTTAGTAGTATCATCATCAGACACATATGATTGTAAACCAGACCAGATTTTAGCACCTTCTGAATGTTGTACAAACCATTTTGTTGTTGTAGCAATCCAAGATGAAGACGCTTCATAATTTCCTTTATAAATCATTGGAATAATAACATCCAAATATTTACTGAGGCCAGAAATATCCTGACCATAGTAATATGCATTGTCAGTTGTTTCAGGCATTATTGCAGCAGAAACAATAATGTTTGAATTCACCGCATGAATCTTGCTGACTGCAGTTTTCACAAATTGAGTTATCGCAGCAGTACCACCTGAAGTCTTATATGCAGTACCCGGATATCTCAAGTAATCGAAGTGGATTCCTGAAACTCCAGCAAGTTTTGCATAAGTTAAAGCTTCATTAATCTTTTGATTAAAGAAATCTGTATTTGAAGAACCGCTTTTAACTGGGTTAATCCAACTTCCATCATAGAAAATTTGCATCCAAATATGGACTCTAATACCTAATTTATTAGCGCTGGCAATCCATGATTCGACAGCAGATTTACCGTGTTTTTCTAAAGCATAGTAATTTAAGAAAATATCTGTTGTACCTGCCTTTGCTATAGTGCTTAAATCAACAGTTTTCATGTCTGAACCAAATACCCAATAACCATATCCATTTAAAGAAGTGGATTTAGCTACAGAAACTTTTTTGCTTCCACTAGTTGATTTATAACTATTATCGCCAACAAAGGAATAAGAAACTGTGTAATTACCTGCAGAAGTTACACTAACATCAAAAGTTGCATAACCATTTGAATCAGTTTTTGCTGAGTAAGTTTTAGAGTTTACAGTTAATTTAACAGTTTTACTGGATAAAGCTTTACCATTAGCATCAGACAATAAAACTTTATAAGTCTGAGAACCAGCATTAAAACTTGTTCCACTTTTCCAAGTTAAAGTAGAAGTAGACCTTTCTTTAACGGTAATTTCAGTAGAACCAGATTTAGCTTTAATCTTACCAATAGCAGCATTACTATAAGAAATAGTATGTTTACCAATAGCAAGATCA
>NZ_OMWD01000028.1 GCF_900314695.1 uncultured Methanobrevibacter sp.
CAGATAAAGGAATTTTAAAAAGATTCAATCTAAAACTAAAGTATTGGGATGAGGACAATGCGATTTACTAAAAATCACTTAAGTTATTGAAAGTGCCTTTCGAATTTCTAAGTTAACGTTTAAATATGAGTTTGTTTAAAATTATAATAATTATTGTTGAGGTATTTTGATGGTTGCAATAAATTTTTGTCCTTCATGCGGCAGTGAACTGACTCAAGGAAGTTTCGTATGCCCTGAATGTAATATAGATGTGGAAGAATTATTTGCAAAAGGCTATTTATTGGCCAGCAATATCCAAAATAATTCTATAGAATTATTTGAAGGAAATATAGATTGATGGAGTGATAATATGCGTGATGAAAAAGTCAATATTCAACCTGGAGATGAAATTGTTATTGTGGTTCCTGAAGGTACTGATGAAGATGAAATCGTAATAGATTTGGATGAATTGGGAATTGATGTTGAAAACCTTGAAGGAGATGTCAATATTGTCATTCAAGTTGAAGGTGAAGGTTCAGACGATGATGAACTCTTTTTGGAAGATGATGAAATGGATGAACCTAACGAATGGCGTTTTGATGATGATCCTTATGATGTAGTCTATTATGAGTTTGTCAATGATGAGGATTAAAAATGAAGGAAGTCCCATACTACATTTTGGATGATGATGGAAATTCCCACTCAATATCTTCCAAGGAAGCTTATATTGATGATGGTGATTTGAGGGAATTGCTGATTGATTTTTTAGGAGATTCCGTTTCCGAAGAAGAAATTCAAAAAATACTGGATGCGGCTTCGGATAAAAATCTCAGTGAAGAAGATTTTGACAGATTGCTTGATAATTTTATTTCAAACAATAAAAAATAAAATTCCTCCTTTTTTAACAAAAAATAAAACATTTATATATAATGAAAAAGTAATATTTTATTATCATTATTCTTTAGGGCTCTTTATTGCTCTCATAATTGAACTGTTATTTTTTCTTGCTTTACAGTTTTAATTGAAAGGGTCTTATTGACGCGATTATTAATTAATATATTATATTTATTTAGGTGAAATAATGGCAATTTCTCAAGGAAAATCAACTAGAAGTCCATCTGGTGCAAGAAATGTTGCAAACCGTGGAAAAAGAAAATCAGAATTAGGAAGAGATCCTGCTGAAACTAGATTAGATGAAAAAAAATTAAGAAAAATCAGAACCCGTGGTGGAAACGAAAAACTCAGATTAGCTACAGGTAATAAAATCAATGTTACCGACGCTAACGGAAAAACCCAAGTAGTAGATATTCTTGGAGTAATAGAAAACACCGCAAACCCTAACTACGTAAGAAGGAACATCATTACCAAAGGTGCTATTGTAGAAACCACTGAAGGTAATGCTAAAGTAACATCCAGACCTGGTCAAGACGGTGTTATTAACGGAATTTTAATTTAAATATTTCATATTTAAATTCTCTTTTTTTTTAACTTTTTAACTAATAATTATATACTTGTTTTTACAGATATTATTTCATTAAATATTATTTATTTTAGGAGATAAAATGTCAGATGATAAAATTAATATGAATCATGGTGCTGGTGGAGAAGTAATGGCTAACTTAATAGCTAGCACAGTCTTGGATAATATCACTAAAAAGAGTGTAAATGGTGGTATTAGCTTAGATGATTTGGATGATGGTGCATCTATCCCATTAGGCGATTATGAGATTGTCGTCACAACTGATGGTCATACTATCGATCCATTATTCTTCCCTGGCGGGGATATCGGTAGAATTTCAGCGGCAGGAACTATCAATGATGTTTCTGTAATGGGTGCTCGTCCATTAGCTATTTCTAATGCAATAATCATGCAAGAAGGATTTCCAATTGAAGATTTGGACAAGATAATGAAGTCCTTAAATGAGACTTGCAGTGAGGTTGATGTTGCAGTAATTACTGGAGACACTAAAGTAATGCCACAAGATAAGCTTGATGGAATTGTAATGGTGACTACAGGTATTGGAATAGCTAAAAAAGGTGAAGTGATTCGTGATTCAACTTTGGAAGTTGGAGACAAAATTATTGTTACAGGTAGCTTAGGCGACCATGGAATGAGTTTGATGTCTTTCAGAGAAGGTTTCGGTTTTGAAACTGACTTAAAATCTGATGTTGCTCCAATGTGGAATATTATTAATAAAGCTTTAGAAATTGGAGGAGTTACAGCAATGAAAGATCCTACTCGCGGTGGTTTTGCTAATGCTATTAATGAAATGGCTTCAAAAGCGGATGTTGGTGTTGTTTTAGAGCAAGATTCAATCCCAATAAAAGAAGAAGTTCATGCTGTATCCGAAATGTTGGGTATTGATCCATTTGAAGTAGCCAATGAAGGAAAAGTGGTCATGGGCGTTAAGGCCGACAAGGCTGATGCAGTCCTTGAAGCTATTAAGGGTGAAAAATATGGTGAAAATGCTGCAATAATTGGTGAAGTAGTTGAAGGAGATTATGTAATTGTTAATACTCCTATTGGCGGTGAAAGAATTCTCGAAGCACCAATAGCAGATCCAGTTCCAAGAGTGTGTTGAGGTGTGTTTAAATGGCAAGTGTATTTACAAGAAGAGTAATTGCATATATTCTTGATTTTTTTGTTGTTTCCGCATTCATGTGGATTGTGTCATATTTGTGTTATTTCTTAATGAATCCATATGAAACATTTGCAGTTTATCAGTTTTTCCCAATAGTGTTGCCTATTTTGATATTGGTATACTTCATAGTGCTTGAAAAGTCCAAAGGCGCTACTGTGGGTAAAGCTTTAATGTATTTGGAAGTCAGATCAAGAAACGGTGCAAGGATAAATTGGGCTCAGGCTATTGTTCGTAATTTATCTAAAATTTATTGGATTCCAGTTATTTTCGATTGGCTTATCGGTAAATTATTAGGTGCAGGAAATAATAGGTTCCTTGGAAGCGTTACAAAAACTGTTGTGATTGATGAGCTTAGATAAGCCCTCTATTTTATTTTTTTTAATTTGATAAGATGATTAGGAAAATCCAAGTTTTATGGTATCTAAATAAAGAAGATTTGGAAAATTACTGCATTGATTTTAAGGAATACAAGTCACATAAGCTTGAAGGATATGAAATCTGTGATGTAGATGAAGATTTAATCTATGATTTGTGTGATATTGATTCGGAAAGGCTGGAACCTATCGGATTTTTTAAAAATAAAAAAGAAATTGAAAATCATGTTTCTGATTTTATAACAAATAATGAATTCGAATTGAGCCTTGATTCTCCGGAGCTCAAATCCAAAATTGACAACGCTATTGAGTCTATTGAGTTTAGCGGTGAAGATTATTATATTTCCATTGGTGATGGAATAGGCTGTGATGGCAATAGGATTGTCAGCTGGTTTGATTCACTTAAAAAAGAATACAAGATATTAACCCGTGAAAAATTGTGGGTGTTGGCGGTGACCGGTTATGACCCTTATGATTTGTCATTGACAGGTAAAACATTATCATATGTTCTTGCAGATATCTTAAATATAAATGAATCTTCTCTAGACAATTTGATTCCAAAAAAGGGTCGCATCACTTCTGAAGAATGGAATGAAATTTTAGATAATGTTTATAATAAAAATAAAATATATTTGGGTTTGAATAGAGTTGTTTAACTCATATTTCACCCTTTTTAAATTCACTTGGCTCGAAATATGATATTTCAGCCAGCTTATTTTCAATCAGTGCTTTGTTTATGTCTTCTGAGTCTGTATATACGATGGCTAGTGTTCGTTCATATTTGTCTTTAGGCTGTGCATTGTCTATATCAAGATATACTGTTTTTCCAAGACATTTGTCTTCAACAAATTTCTTTGCATCGCTGAATCCAGATTCATTTTTTTGAGGGGTCTTCACCTGGGACAGTTGAACTTTTCCCACGCCGTAGACCTGTATTGTGTTGCCGTCTATTACTTCAACGCATTTTCCTGCATTTTCGTAGTTTATGGTCTTGTTTTCAATAGTCAGTGTTCCTGTTTTGTTCTCGATTGTATGTGTGTCGTTCATTAGCGAATTAGCTATTGTCAGTGAAATGCCTAAAATGAATATGATTAAAAATATCACTGAGAGTTTTTGCTTGTTCATGGCTATCCTTTTTTGTAGTGTTCACAATACCTTTTGTATCTGCAGGATCTGCATTTGTTTGGATTTTTGGTTGGAATGAATGGTTTTGAGCTATCCAATAATCCTTGCATCCTATTTATTGTAAATTCAATTTCCTTTTCAATTTCAGGAGTAAAAATTTCAATCCAGAATAGGTTGTTTGTCCCACGTTCTCTTAAAGCTCCCTTTATCATCCTTGAATCGTTTGTCATATCCTTGAATGCCAGGCAGTATGCCCTTACTTGATTCATTGTTGATTGGTATGGTGTTCTGCCAGGTTTGTCATCAATTATTACAATTTCTTCTGGTGTCATCCAGATTTCATCAATGTATCCTCTTATTCCGTAGCTTGGTGAAATTACAAAGCATTCTCTTGACATGCTTGCTTCGCTTTTGGATGTTTCAACAACCTCTTCAAATGTTGCAGGTGTTGCATCCTGCTTGAATATGTTTTCAAGCTGGTTGTGAATTTCGCTTCCATGTGTCATTGCACTTGTAGGTGCAGTTTCTATTCCTTTCATGTATTCGAGATATATCTGGTATTCACAATATCCTTGCTGGTTGAGCCAACTAATCGGGAAATTGTTTTTTCCTTCAATTATTTGAACTCCTTTTATATCAGGATGCTTTTTAATTTCATATTCTTTTCCATATCCTGTAATGTTTTTCTGTTGCATAATTTTATTTTATGTTTCTTTATACTTATTACTTTACAGCCGCTCTCGGGCATGCTTTAAATATTTCCCTGTTCAAAATATTTTTATGCACTACGTTTCGTCAAAAAGCATTCTTTCAAAAAATAATGGAATGAACCTCTATAGGGGATGCACTCATGGATGTATATACTGCGATTCCAGAAGTGAGGTATATGGCATGGATCATAAGTTTGAGGACATTGAAGTAAAGAAAAACTCCATAGAATTGCTTAAAAAGGAATTGATTAAAAGGCCAAGGGCTATGATTGGAACCGGAGCAATGACTGACCCATATGTTCCATTGGAAAAGCATTTAAGATATCTCAGGCAGTCACTTGAACTGATTTACAAATATGGATTCGGTTTTACCTGCATTACAAAATCAGATTTGCTTTTAAGGGATTTGGATTTGCTTAAAAAGATTAATTCCAAATCAAAAGTTGTTATTCAAATGACATTGACAACTTCCGATGATGAATTGTGCTCTGTTCTGGAGCCAAATGTCTGCAATACTTCAAGACGAATTGAAGTGCTTGATATTTTAAATGAAGAAGGAATTCCAACCGTTGTTTGGCTGTGTCCAATTCTGCCATATATCAACGATAATGAAGAAAACATTAATTCTCTTTTGGATTCATGTATTGCAACCAATGTAAAGGGAATCCTGTGCTTTGGAATGGGATTGACATTAAGGAAAGGCAACCGAGAATATTTCTATAAAAAGCTGGATGAGAATTTTCCGGGTCTTAAGGAGAGATATGTCAGGGAATATGGAAACAGCTATTCGATTCCATCTCCTGAAAGCGATAAATTAATGAGGTTATTTGAAAGGAAAACCTCCAAAAACAATATTTTAAACACTCCAGATGAAATATTTGAGTACCTGCATGATTTTCCTCAAAAGTCCTACCAGACTAAGCTAATTTAAATAACTGTTTTTTTAAATATTAATAATGATGAAATTTAATGATTTGGATATTTTGGATGAAATTAAAAAAGCAGTTAGTGAAATGGGTTTTAAAAACACAACTCCCATTCAAAAAGAGGCAATTCCTCTTGGATTAAAAGGCAGAGACATTACCGCTCAGGCACAAACTGGAAGCGGAAAAACGCTTGCTTATTCTATTCCAATTCTTCAAAAGATTTTCATTGCCGATAAATCTCCTCAGGCCATCATATTGTGCCCAACAAGGGAATTGTGCATTCAAGTGGCTGGTGAAATTGAAAAACTTGCGAAATACATTAAAAAATTTAAAGTTCTTGCCGTTTATGGAGGCCAGCCAATTGGAAAACAAACAAGGGTTCTTAAAAAAGGTGTCCATGTTGTTGTTGGAACTCCTGGACGTGTAATTGACCATATTCAAAGAGGCAATCTTGAATTGATTGGCGTTGAAAGTGTTGTTTTGGATGAAGCGGATGAAATGCTTGACATGGGTTTTAGAGAGGATATTGAAACAATTTTAAAGGATACTCCTCGCCAAAGGCAGACTTTGCTATTTTCCGCTACAATACCTCAGGAAATTAAAAAAATTGCTAAAAATTATCAGAAAAATCCAAAATTCATCAAAATCAAATCCAATAAGAAAACAACTCCAAAAATCACCCAATATTCATTCAGAACTAATCCCAAATATAAATTCAAGGATTTGTGCAGGTTATTGGAGGCTTATGATGTCAAATCTGCATTGATTTTCTGCAATACTAAAAAAGGCGTTGATTTCGTATTTAAAAATTTAAAAAAGAATGATTATTCATCTGATGCATTGCATGGGGATATGACACAAAAGTTAAGGGATAAGGTAATGAACAGGTTCAGAAATGGAAATGTCAATTATCTGGTTGCAACGGATGTGGCTGCAAGGGGATTGGATATCTCCAATCTGGATGTCATTGTCAATTATGATGTTCCTCAAAATTTTGATGATTATATTCACAGAATCGGAAGAACTGCCAGGGCTGGAAATGCAGGTTTTGCATTTACTTTAGTCACTTCCAGAGATTCATTCTTATTTGAAAATATCAAAAGCAAAAGCAATGTAAAAATAATTGAAAAAGATTTGCCGACTGATAAAGAAATGAATGCATTAAAAAATCAGATAATTCTTGATAAGGTTAAAAACTCAATTAAAAACGATAATTTGGAGGATTATCTAAAAGCAATAAAAAATAATTCCACAAAGGATTTTACAGTAGATGAAATGGCTGCTGGTCTATTAAAAATGATGAGGGAAAATTAGTTATTTCCCGCCATCTATAATATTAAATTTGATTTTTTCATTTTCAAGTTCACGGATAAATGCCTTGCTCATATCCCCAACACATATTGCAATAACATTCAATCCTTTACGGGCCGCATTGGCAGTTGCTTGAGGGGCTGCAAATTCGATGTCGATTGGTATATCGAGCTTATTTGCAACAGCACGTGCAACAGTACCTGCAACAGCGATTTTATCGATTTCATGTCCGCTGTTTGTTCCATTTTGATAAATGTTTTTTATCAATTCCAAATCACATGACTTTGAACCGCCATCTTTTATTGTAGGAACATTGATAACAGTAACTTCCCCAACACTCATGTCAATGATTCCAGTAAGATTGGATAGTGATACGTCGCTATTTGCTTCAGCATCATCTAAAACCATGCCTGTTGCATTTTCCTCTTTTTTATGAGCATAAAGAACTCCATCTTCCATATACAATCCGACAATGTCATCCTTTTTCAAATCTTCAGTTGCTATTGCCGGCCATATGGTTTTGTAATGGTTCATAGTTTCTAAAACGGAATCAGTATACTTTCTTAAACTGATGGCATCTCTTTTAACTTTATCAATACCTGCCTGAGTTATTTTATAAGGAGATCTGCCATCTTTGGAAGTGATATAACCTAATTCCATCAATGTTTTGATATTTTCGGAAACCGCTTGTATTGTAATTCCCAAACTTTTAGCCAAATCTTTTTGTTTGAGGTGAGGATCTTGTTTAGATATTTCACTTAAAATTTGAAAATGTGTAAGTGCACCTCTTTTTTTAAATGCTTTCATATTTTTTCATCTCTCTAATTTAATATGATATATTTATTTATTTTGTTATTAGTATATATTAGTTTGTTAATTTTCCTTCCAATTCCTGATTGAATAGTTCTATGAATTCATCTTTTTTGTCGATTGGAATGTATGCACCGCATGCCATTGCATGTCCTCCTCCACTGCCTCCAACTTCGCTGGAAATCTTGCGAATTATATGTCCAAAATGAATTCCATCATAGGATAAGAGTCTGGAGCATCTAAGTGAAATCTTAAGACCTTCTTCATCGGTTTGTGCAAATCCTATTACTGGCTTTTTCCAATTGCAGTATCCCAAAATCATTCCTGCAACAGTCCCGACTATTTCTGGCTTGATTCCTGTTCCATCAAAATACTGGAGGTTTTCCAGTTCTATAATATTGGCTTCATCACTTTCAGCAATCTGTGTAATGGATGTTGCCAGATTGTAACGGTGGGTTTTGCTTATGGCTTCAAGTTCATCAAGAGCTTCAATTCTATCTCCCTTTAAAACTTCCATGGCTACCTTTTCTTCATGGTTTCTTCCGCAGGCGTTCATTGCTGTTGAAAATTCGGAACCGTCTCTCAAGAAGCTGTCCTCATCTTCTTTTAAAAAGGTATATGAATCTCCAATAATCAGTTGAGGTATATATTTGACATATCTTCCAGGAACAACCTTGGAAATCATTTCAAGAAGTTTTTGGAACAGCTTGACCTTCTCATCCATAGTAAGTTCATTTAAGGTTTTTCTGTTGTGCTTTTCATCTATTCCCAATTCTTCCAGTATCGCCATGGTTTCAGTCGTATTGTTGGTAATCGGAAGCTTGACGTCACTGAAATATGAAAGTGCAACGAATAGCGGCCGTGTATTTCTTCCGTAAATGTTGATGTCGTTTTCGGTCAGCTGAAGATATCCCCCGTCAATTGCATCCTGTTGAATGATTCTATTTAAACCTTCAAAATGACCTGTTTTTGTATTCTGCATATCTCCAATGGCTGAAAGAACACCAATCCAACTCAAGTCATCATATCCGAATTCCTTTGCAAGAAAATAGCATAATCCTCCGCCGCAGACATAGTATGACCCATCAATTCCGTGATGAATTGGATTGATTTCAAGGTAAGTGTAGTCTTTGTTGTCTTTATAGTCGGGGTCTCTTAATGGGGGGTGGTGGTCCAGGATAATTATCTTCTGGCCTTCACGTGCTTTCGTATCAATTCTTTGGCCTGAACCCAAATCGGAAAATATTGTGAGTTCATGGTCCAGGTCACTGTCGTCTAGGACATCCAGATTAACGAATTCGATGTCATGTTCCTTGTTTTGCCTATCTAGGATGGTTGATAATATAGCGCCTGAACAGATTCCGTCACAGTCAATGTGTGAGTATATCTTGATGTCTTCGGAGCTTTCAATAATCTCTTTGGCTTTTTGGTATTGTTCAGACATTTGTTGTGGTATTTCCATAGTAATCAATTTCTTATTTCTTTAATCTTTAAACTAATTTCACGAATGAGGTCTAATTTTGTTCCTTCCCATTCCACCAGTACTCTTCCGGATTTTTCATACCATTTTCCAGGATATGAAAATTCTTTTTGTACATTATACTTTAAATTAAGTCTTTTCAATGCGGTTTCAATGTCCTTAACTGTCGGTTCGCTAATGCAGTCGTTTTTTGCAATTTTGCGGCCTTCAGAAAGGCTTAAGTTTTTATCCATATATTGTGGCCATACAGTAATCATATTTTCACCTATTTAATTTGATTTTCAAAGATGTCCAATGCTTCTCGGACAACCAGATCCATATTGTAATATTTGTATTTGGCTAGTCTTCCCGCAAATATTACGTTTTCTTCTTTTTCCATTTCAGCTTCATATAACTTGAACTTGTCGAGATATTCCTGTGTCGGGTAAGGGTAGCATTTCTCACCGTTGAATCCGGGATATTCTCTCATGATTGCAGTTTTTCCTTCCACATCCTGCCAGGTCAATTTCTTGAACTCGGTAATTCTTGTAAAGTAAGGGTCATTTGGATAATTGACTACGGCAACTTTCTGGAATGAATCTTCATCCAAAATTTCATAAACAAAGTTCAAACATCTGTATAACAATTCTCCGTATTTGTAATCGTAAAAGTAATCAATCGGACCTGTATATATTAGGGTTTCATAGTTTATCTTGTCGATGTAATCCTTATAATCTGATTTGAGACCTATGTGGATATTGTCGCTTTTTGCCATATTTTCACACATTTTGGTGAAACCCTCTTTCGGCATTCCCTGATAGGTATCTGTAAAGTATCTGTCGTCATGATTGAACCTGAATGGGATTCTTGAAATGACACTTGAGCTTAAGTTGGCGGCTGATGTTCCCCATTGCTTTTCTGTGTAGTTTTTAAATAATTTTTCGTAAATGTCACGGCCGGCATTCTTTAAAACCACGTCTTCGGAAGATTTCACTTCATCAATATCCTCCTTGTGCTCGTCAATCCATTGGTGCATGGAGTCTTCATCCAAATCAAGGTCATATAGGGCATTCAGTGTATCGATGCAAATAGGCATAGGCACGAGTTTCCCGTCAACGCAGCTTAAAACCCTGTGGACATAATCGTTCCATTCTGTAAATTGTGAAAGGTAATCGTGAACTTTCTTTTCGTTTGTATGGTAGATGTGAGGTCCGTACTTTTGGATTAAGATGCCGTTGTCATAAAAGTCATATACGTTTCCGCCTATGTGGTCTCTCTTTTCAATGACGAGGACTTTTTCATCCAGTTCATTGGCTATTCTTTCGGCTATTGTCAGGCCTGAAAGACCTGCGCCGACAATTACATATTTATAATCTGCCATCATTTCACTCCTTTGAAATCTGTATTCTTGACTCAATGGCAGTTGTCATTGAGCCCAATAGCATTCTGGTTTTAAAATCGGTTTTATGAATCTTTCTAAGTCTGTTTACCTTTTTCAATAATAATCTATTCTCTTCTTTTGTAAATGGTGAATTTTTCCATGTGTGCATCCAGTGAAGCAGGTGCGGATTGATGGAAACGTTCTGAACATCCTTTGAAAATCCTTCGGTACGTTTTCTGCAGTAGATGTAGGATTCCATCAGCTCATCAAGAAGCCTTACATTGACGGTATTGGTAATTGATTTGTCATCCGGCAAATCGCGAATATAATAATCATAGGAGATGAAGTTGTTTAGATATACGATTCCCTTTGAGTTTAAAAGGGCTTCCAGGGTAAATGCAAGGTCATCTCCTGAAACGAACTTCTTGAAGCGGATATTATTGTCCATTATCAGTTCCCTTCTGTAGATTTTACACCATACTGAAGGCTGCATTTTCAATAAGTCAGGCTCCTCTTCAATATTGTCAACATGGATTATGTCGATTGGCTTGTCTCTTGGATAGGTCACCTCCAGGTTTTTCCCGTAAAGGACCCTTTCAACAACGTTGTCCCATATTACGTCAGGAATATCCAAAAAGTTTGCAGACTCAAAGGTTTCGTCGGGATATGCCTTTTCAAGCTCATCCTCATAAGGGGAGTAGGATTTCTGGACATATCCTCCGTATTCGAATATTCTTCTGAATCTTGCAAATGCCATGTCGACATCGTATTTTTTGATTGTATTGTATAATGTCTCGCATGCATCCGGAGTGTATCTGTCGTCGGGATCTAAAAACATGATATAGTCACCGGTGGCCGCTTCGATACCTGTGTTACGGGGGGTATGGGCGCCGCCGCTGTTGGTTTCATGATGGATTGCAACACAGCAATCGTATTTTTCAGCATATTCATCGATTACCTTATCTGATCCGTCTGTAGAGCAATCGTTAACCATGATTATTTCCAGATTTTCATTTCCAATTGTTTGGTTTATAAGAGAGTCGATTCCACCTCTAAGATGGTCTCCAACATTAAATATTGGTAGGATAATGCTTATCTTATCATTCATTTTCTTCCCTCCATGTCTTGAATAATAATTCCATCATGTCTGGAACTGTGTAAGTGTCAGGGTAAATGTAGGCAATATTATATTTTTCAAGGACTTTTGCAGTAATTGGGCCAATGCAGACAACTAACAGGTTGTCATTTAAAAGCTGTGCAAGCTTTTCTTTATCCTCTGCTATCTGGAAGAAATTTTCAACAGTCAGAGGACTTGTAAAAGTGATTGCATCGATTTCCTTATTTTCAATTTTTCGTATCAGTTCCTGCACTGCATTTTCATCCATCGGGAACAGTGATTTGTATGCTTCAGCTAGAATCACTTCATTTCCAAGTTTCTCAAGTTCCTGTGGAAGAACTGGCCTTGCAGAGGCTGTTCTTGGAATGCCTATGGTTTTTCCGGTGATTTCACGTTTTTTGAACTCTTCAATCAGGCCTTCTGCTGTAAAATCATTTGGCATCAAGTCAACAGTCAGTCCATTTTTTTCGGCTAACTTTCCTGTTTTATTTCCAATTACAGCTAATTTGCAGTTTAAAGTCTGAATAAAATCAGGATAGAATTTATTCAGTGAAACGATAGTTGTTGGAGATGTAAAAATAATCCAATCAAGTTCATCCTTTCTGGCTACCAGATTTTTTAGAGATTCTGTGTTGACAGGCTCCAAATCAAGTGTAGGTGCAAGAATTGCACTTCCACCTAGCTTTTCTACAATCTCACAAGCCTTTTTTGCCCTATCTTTTGGCCTTGTTATTGCAACAACAGGTTTTGACATTTTATATTACCTTCATTAATTTATAATGTTTTATATTTTGTTTTTATTTGTTAATAATGTTTGTTAATTTGATTTATTTTTAAAATTGATTTGATATTATAAAATTGCTTTGATTTTATTAAATTGATTTTATATTAGTTAATTTAAGTTATAAATATGAAAAAATATATATTTATTGAAATATAAACTATAATTTGCCTTTTAAGAAATTTTGAGGCGATTGATGGATTAGGATATTAATTATTTGATTGAAGTTTTAAATAAAATTATATCTATTATTGCTGTAATTCCTAAAGACAATCAAAGGAGGAATCATTAATGGAATCTAAATTGAATTATGTATATGATTATGAATATGATTTAATGGATATTACTGTTGATGAATCTTTTGGATATGACAAATCAATAGATATAACTAATGGGATTATATTGGATTTGGATGTAAATGGTTTTCCTGCAGCATTAGAAATAATTAGTGCTTCAAAAATATTGGAGATTGATAAACAAAATCTTATCTCTCCTAATATTGATTTGGCCATTATTATTAGTGATGATTTAATTTGTATTGAATTGAAATTTACTTATTTTGTTTCTAAACACGAACAAGATGTCTGTTTTAAGCAAAATCTTGCTAATAATTATGGGATTCCTGCAATGGAGACATTTTTTTCTACTACTTGATTTTTTTTAAAATTATTTAACTTATTTATTAAAAAATCCAAACTGTGCTTTCCTTTGCCATCATAGATTGTTAGACCATTAACAGTTTAATTGCTAACAAAATATAGTAACTTGCTAAAAAGAAGTAAGGATTGGCAAGTACTATATTTTCAACTGCTATATTTAACTCTTGAATTATGCTCTCATTTTCAATCTAACCCAGTTTTTCAAATGCTTGATGTTAATGTCAATGTCGGGTAATATATTTCAATCAAATTTTTTTAACATCCATTTGATTAAAGCTATTTGTCATTTAATTGACACAAATATTTTACCATAAATAGTAATTGTTGCATATGTAAACAATTATATAATATAATTATCTTATTTTTAACTAGGTGATAAGATGAGCAATGTATTGATAACATATTTCTCAGCAAGTGGGGTAACAAAAAGCGTAGCAGAAAGGATAGCAGATGAAAACGGCTATGACATTTTTGAAATAACTCCTGTGGAAAAGTATACTGCAGCGGATTTGGACTATATGGATAAAAACTCAAGGTCAACCATTGAAATGAACGATAAAAGTTTCAGACCTCCAATTGCCGAAACCTGTGACGTTTCAGGCTATGACATTGTAGCTATCGGTTTTCCCGTATGGTGGTATACCGCACCGACAATCATCAACACATTCATAGAAAGCGTTGATTTAAAAGGAAAGACAATTAAGGTTTTCTGCACCTCTGGTGGATCCGGCGTTGACAAATGCGTAAGCGACCTTCAGAATGCATATCCTGAGCTTGACTTTTCAAAAGGTATGAGATTCATGGGAAATGTCTCCAAAGCAAAAGAGTGGATTGAAGATGACTAAAAAGGTAGTAATCATAAGTTCATCTCCCAGAAAAGGCCAAAATTCAGATACGTTGTGTGATGAATTTTTAAGGGGCGCTCAGGATGCAGGCCATGAAGCGGTCAAGTATTTTCTTGAAGACATCGAGTTTTCATCATGCAAGGCATGCTACAAATGCAAGACTCCCGAAATGAAATGCTTTCAGGATGATGGCATGGCAAAAATCCTTGATGACATGATGGATGCTGATGTGATAGTCTATGCGACTCCAGTATATTACTTTGAGATGTGCGGAACACTTAAAATGTTTTTCGACAGGTGCTATCCGATATTCAGGCATCTTGAAAACAAGGATTTCTATATAATTCTGGCTGCAGGAAGCAGTTGCGGCGATGCACTGACAGGACTTAAAAGTTTCATAGGATTTGCCAAAAATCCAACAATAAAAGAAGTGTTTGAAGTCTTTGGAAATGTAAAATCACAAGAAGATACTTTGAAAAAAGTATATGATGCAGGTTTAAACTGCTAAAAAATAAAAATTAGGAAAGAAATCAATCTTTCCTATCCTTTAAATGGGTTTGAACTGTCATAGGTCTTGCCGTTGACGGTTAGCTTGTAGTTTCTGTAGTCAATTTTCCCGGATACTGCTAGAGAAGATAGTGAACTGTCACCGGTCAGTGTCCAGGTTGATCCGTCAGCAACATTGATGGTGGTGTTTCCGGTTGAGTTGACGGCACCTTTAAATTCGGTATTTTTCATGGTCCAGTTGAGGGAACTGATATTATCTACAATAACGTTTCCGTCTATTTTTTCACTGTCTGTGTTTAACTCAGCATTTCCGCCGTTGGAACCTGTAGTTCCCCATTGGTTTTGGCTTGAAACTTCTAGAAATGTTCCGCTTCCAAAGCTGAATTCGGTATTCTTCAAATCGATTACGCATGCTGTGTTGGTTACATGAAACATCGGAGCCTCTTTATAGACTGATGATTCCTGCGGAATTGTTAGTTTTGAGTCTTTTGCTGTGAAATGTGATGTTCCAACATCAGCGTCACCGCTCATACTTTGATATATGAATATTCCACCCAAATCAACATAAGCGTCACCATCTTTTCTGTTACCTTCACTGTAGCCTGACAAATCGGAATTTGTAACCTCAATGGAATTTTTACCTTCGATACATGCAATTTGAGATACGTAGGATGTTCCTTTGGTATTGTCAACGGTAATGTTTCCGGTTGAATAAATTAAAGGTGATCCTCTGCCGCTGGTTTTGCTGACGCCTGTATTGATTTCAGAGTTTTTGACGTGCACTTCACCTTCACCCCTGTCGGTTGCAAGAGCAGCGCAGCTTTGACCGTCGGTATTGATGATAACGTTTTCGGCATTGATTTTGCCTTTGTAGGTTGCATCAAGACCTCTTGACTTGTCGGAGTGTGTTGTGATTTTAACGTTTTTAATGGTGGCTTCAGTATTTCCGCTCACGTCACTTGCACCGGATGGGTCTCCGCCACTGTTTCCAGGAGCCTGTCCGCCTTCACCGGATGGCATTTCAGGAGGCTGTCCTCCGGCACCGCCTTGTGAATTATTGCCACCATTTCCGGTTGCTTCTGGAGGCTGTCCTCCAGCACCTCCCTGGGATGAATTTCCTCCGGCTGCTTCAGGAGGTTGTGAGCCTTCAGAAGACCCTCCCTGTGAAGAGCTGCTGGTGGAAGCTTCGGAATTGGTTACAAAAATACCGTTTGAACCTTTTGAATTTGTATTTATTTCAACATTTGAAATGTCCAATGTTGCGTTGGTGTTGACCAGAATAGCGGAGTTGACACCGTAGAAGTCAGCATCATCTCCTGAAGTCGCAGTATCACCAGTTTTATTGATCAATGAATCTTTTATGGTTAATTTACCATTATTTGTTACTAAAATAGAATTCAAATCACTTGAACTGGCAGAAACCAATCCTTTTTCCTTTGAATCTTCACTATCATTTACTACAATATTTCCCATGTCTTTAAGTGCATTTGCATCGATATTGACAGAATTTCCTACTTGTGATGAAGTATTGTTTGAAAGTGCAAATGCCCCTACAATAATAATCACGACTGCAATTGTTGCAATCAATAGTTTTCTGTTCATAAGAGTAATAACTCGCATGTTGTATTTAAAAATTTGGATAATATTTAGACAATGTCGTTACCTATTTTCTTAATTTCAGCATGTTTTTTAAATCGTTGGTGTTCATCTCGGTAATGAATGTCTCTCCGTTTCCTACGGTCAATTGGGCCAGTTCCTCTTTATCATGAATCATTTCGTTGATTTTTTCTTCAAATGTGCCTTTGGTGATGAATCTGTAAACCATTACATTTTCCTTTTGTCCGATTCTGTATGCCCTGTCTGTTGCCTGGTTTTCAACTGCCGGATTCCACCACAAATCATAATGGATTACATTTTGAGCGGCAGTCAGGTTAAGTCCGGTTCCTCCGGCCTTTAGGGAAATGATGAAAATCCTGTTTTGAGGGTTATTCTGGAATTTCTTAATCTGTTCGTCTCTTTTCGAACGGCTTAGGGATCCATGCAGGAACAGCACTTCCTCACTGAACTTGTCTTCAACCAGTTTTTTAATAATCTCGCCCATTTTAACGTATTGGGTAAAAATAAGGACTTTTTCATTGGCTTGAAGGATATTTTCCAATGTGTACATCAAGACTTCCGTTTTCCCGGATTCGCCGATGTCTTGCGTACTGTTTTTTGTAAACTGTGAAGGATGATTGCAGATTTGCTTTAATGAATTTATCAATTTAAGAACCAGTCCTCTTCTTTTAATTCCTTCATTTTCCTCTACTTCCGCCATTGACGAGTCAAGGGTTTCCTTGTAAAGCGCAACCTGCTCTTTGGTTAAATTGCAGTAGATGTCATTGACGATTTTATTGGGCAAATCCTTGATGATGTTCTTGTCGCTTTTAAGACGCCTTAGGATAAATGGCTGTGTGATTTGCCTGAAGTTGTTTAAAGTGTCCTGGTTTTTCTCCTTTTCAATCGGGACAATGTAATTCTGCCTGAACTTCTTGAGGCTTGTCAGATATCCTTTGTTTGTAAAGTCAAAAATGCTCCAGTATTCGGATAACCTGTTTTCAACGGGGGTACCGGACATTGCAATTTTATGCTTTGCCTTTATTGACTTGACCGCTTTTGTCTGTTTTGTTCCTGGATTTTTGATGTTTTGTGCTTCATCGATAATGCATAGGAACCATTTATGCCTTTTGAACTTTGCAAGGTCGCTTCTTAGGACTCCATATGATGTCAGATAAACGTCATATTTCTTCTTGGTGAATCTTCTGTGTGTCCCGTGGAAAATGTATGAGGTCAAATCCGGCGTGAATTTTCTGATTTCCTCCTGCCAATTTGTAAGCAGGCTTGTCGGGGCAATGACCAATACATGTTCCTTTTCAAGGTAACCTTCCTGCTTTAAGTATTGGATGGCCGTTAAAACCTGCAGGGTTTTTCCAAGACCCATGTCGTCGGCCAGTATGCTTCCAAACCCTGTCCTGATGTTTTGAACAAGCCAGGAAAATCCTCTTTTCTGATAGTCCCTCAGCTTGGCGGTAATGTTTTGTGGAACATTGATGTCATCGAATTGTGTGATGCTTTCTATAAGCTCGTCAAAGTCCCCATCTACTTCAACATCACCTTCCATTATCTCTCCGCTCAGCACGGCTTTTGTAATGTCATGGCGATTCAGCTTTTCAGGCAGCCTGTCAATCTGCTTTATCAGGGATTTCACATCCCTTTCATCAAGCATTACGAATTCATTGGCAATCTTGACAAGGCCTTTTGATTTTTCGGCAAGTCTTTTGAATTCTTCAGGCGAACAGCTCGTATTTCCGATTGCAACTTTCCAGTTGAAGCCTGTAAGGTCATTGAACGTAATGTATGACTGCTCGTTTTGTGAAGTGATGTCCAGTTTGAGCTTTGGTTTGAAGATTTTCTGCAGGCTTTTTGGCAGAATAATTTTAAGTCCCATTACTTCAAACAACGGCAAAGTATTCAAAAAGAAATTCGTGAAGTCATCTAAATTCAGCTTGAGATTTTCATTTAAGCTGAGGGTGTCGTTGAATTTCGGATAGATTTCATTGATGATGTATGTGTCCTTAAGAAGATTTGTCTTTAACAGCGGGTCATTGGTTTTTCCGATTGCATCATAAATGTTTTCCATCTCGTCATTGACGCAGATGTCCACATCAAATCCCCTGGCGGTCTCTTCAACAAGAAGATACAAGTCATAATCCCTTGAACTGATTTGAAACCTGCTTAGCCATTGGCTGATTGCTTCAGGGGTTGTTGGGGATTTCTTGAACTTTTGCGGCTTTATAAAAAATAATCTGAAGACATCTTCCCCGTAATTTTTCTTGATTGCCTGTGACGTGCCCTGACTCAGGTATTTTTCGAAAAATCCCTTCACAAACAGGCTGGCCGCCGTGATGATCTGGTCTTTTCTTGAGATTTTGGAGTTTTTAAAGGTAATTAATTCATCAGGACATTGTGCAGTTAGGGAATCAATGATTTTGGAGATTTCCCTATCGAATATTGCTGGAATCCATCTGATGTGATATGCTTTGCTGGATTTGAAGAGTTCCGGAATAAGAGCATGCTTTTTAATCAGCTCCCGACTGAACTGATAGACCATATTCATGAATCTGATGTCCTTGTTGAATTTGGTGATGTTGCTTTCGCCAAGTTCTGTGAAAAATCCAAAAAGCAAAGCTTCATCGGTGATGGGACAGGTCCTGTCTGTTGTGATTTTGGAAATTTCATAGTTGTTGTTGATGTTTAGCTTGAACTCCTCCCATTGATTAGGCATGCCCCAGCGCTTAAGAAATATTTCCTCCAGCCAATCGACATATTCATCTTCACTGCCTTTAAAGTTATCATAGTCAAAATCAACTTTGACATACCATTCATAGGTTCCCCATCCTTGGCGAGTGTAATTTTCGCAGCGTTTTTTACTGAATCTGGCCATGGATTTGTAGATATTGTCTAAAATGCTTTTAAAATCCTTTGAGTAAAAGACAGGATTTTCATCCAGAAGCTGAAAAATCTGTGCGTGTAGGTCTGGGATTTTTGAAAAGTCAAGCTGTGAATCCTCTGGGGTGTCTGAGTTTTCAAAAAGCTCTGAAATATCCTTGACGCTTGTTGGTTCAATTTCCAGGTTTAGGGAGTCAAGCAAATCAAGGCCTCTAAGCTTAAAAATAAGAAATGGATCTTTGTCAATTTCCAATGCAATCATATAAACCAATCCTGCAATGTGCTTGCAGATTGTAGCATAATCTGGGCAGTTGCAGTCAGTGTTCAAATCCTTGTGTGAAGTCGGAAAAACGTTGACTTTATGGCTTTTCAAAAGGTCATAGACTTCACGGGGAAGCTTGCGGTTTAAAAGGGCAGACATTACTGTGGGATTTTCATAGATTGCTTTGATTATGGTGTTTTTTTCACTCTGGCTGAACTGCTTGAACTCAACGCTGACATTATAGAAGCTCTGATAATTTCCCTTGACTTTGGCCAGGGCAAGATTGTCGTTGATTATGATGTCATAAACACGGCCTGTGTTTGCATAGGTTTTTCCACGGCCGATGCGGTTGGTGTAATCCACTCCCTTAAGGGCATCCAGCCATTTTTCTCCCCACCATGTTTTTGTGATTGGTCTTGAAGCCATTTCAATCATCATATTTAAGGTTAATTTAATAATATTCTGTTTTTGTAATTATAAATAGTTTTTCTTTGCTTTAAAGTCAATATTGTGGAGTAAGAACAATTTTACATGATTTGGAAGTGAATGCAATCGTTTCATTATAATACTATGCCATTAATTATGCTCATATTTCTTTCAACATATGCTCTTTCAGCATTGCTGAATTCACCGTTTTCAAGTATAAAATAAATATATTCCCTGTAATAGTATGCTATTTCATACCATGCATCATCATCCCAATAAATCTGGTCGTTGAATAAGTTCATTATATCATTCAGCAGCCTGTAGGCTAATCTGTATTCCTTTTGCTCAATTAGAGTGTATATGTCTTTTTTGATGAACTTCTTAAGGGGAGTTCTCATATTGTGGAGTTTATAGTATCCAAATTCCTTTCCTCCATTTCTTAAAATCCTTTTAAACTTTCTTTCATAGGCTTTAGAATCAATCATGGATTCTGTGCTGAATTGCTTGATGAAGTTGTATTTGAGTTTAGGGTCTTTTTTGAATTCTTTTTTTAGGAATTTCTTAAGTTTTGACTCGGATATTACCTTCAAATCTGCGCTGATGTCAATGTCTGCAATTTTTTCATGTTCATTGTCATCTGCGAAGTCTTCCAAGATTTCGGGAAATTCTTCTAAAAAATACAGCACTCCAGCCTCATGTGCGCAGGATGATTTTTTGGAACAGCTGCAGGACATGTCGAATAGTAAGTTGTCCTGCAAAACAAGTTCAACATTGAACTCATTTTTTGATTTGATACTTGCTTTGAAAGTGTAGCCATCATAGCTAATATTTTCAACATTGTTTTTGTATTTAAGTCCTTGTTTTAATGTTTTTTCATTGAAATTGTTTTTCCAACAGTTCATGTTTACCTCCTGGATGTGGGCGTATTATGCTCCACTGACTTTTTGGATATATGGTATCTTGCTGAATATGTATGGGAGCAGCCAGGATAGGAATATAGTTGCAATAAACATCAATGGGAACAGTAATGTGGAATGAGGATTGATTTTTGACATGAACATGATTACGATGACATGTGAGAAGAACATTCCATAGCTGCAGAGGCTTATTGAACTGATTGCTTTTCCTATAAAATTGTTTTTAATTGAGTTGAATTTGTTTTCCTTGTCGAGGTATTCGATAAGCACATACATTCCGATTCCCATGAATGCGATGATGATATTCTGATACATCAGGGTAAGTGTTGAAAATCCATAGGTTCTATCAGCATATACGAAAACGGCCAGTGAAACGATGAGAATTATCAGTCCGATTATCCACATCTTTCTGTTGCTGTATTTGAACTGTTTTGTAGACAGGTAATAACCTAAAACAGGATAACCGATAAATCCTGCAAAGTAATCAAGTTTAAAGTATGGAAATAGTGGATATAGGTTAAATGTGTTCAGTATTAGAAATATGAACCAGATAGCTAAGAAATATTTACAGCCTTTTTCACCATATTCCCTAATGAAAACGTTAATCAGTGGTATGGCCAGATAGATTCCAATCAAAGTCCAGAAATACCACATTATGGAAGGATTTCCAATGAATACGTTCCACATGTAGGAGTATGGCTTGTGGAAATAGAAATTTGTCAGTGTGATTAATATCATCCAGAAGATAAACGGATAGATTATTCTGGCAAATCTTCTTTTCAGAAAGTCTCCGAGGCTGGGATAATCTCTATTTAAAAGTAGGGCTCCACTGATCATCAAAAATATCGGAACACCTATTCTTCCAATGTCATGGAAGGTTGTTCTTAGGATTTCTTCAGTTGGAAGAGCAACTGGGCCAAAATAGAAGTCAACATGACAGATTATCACGGCTATGATTGCGAATGCCCTTAAAAAGTCGTAGTAAAATATTCTATCTTTTTTGACTGCCATATTATCACTTGTTTTTGCCTAAAATCTCTTTTATAATATACATATCGTCATCATCGAAGACTCTTAATAAGTAAACTACTCCAAAGTAAATTATTATTCCTGCTGGAATTGCTACTAACATATTTAAGTTTAGGTAATGAAGTGCAATTCCTAAAATTCCCGCCCCTGTTATGATTTTTATTAAATCATAATATAACTTCTTGTTAGGTTTATATCCTATTTTATGGATTACATATTTTTGTATAATTACAATTAAAATATCGCTTATTACGGTTGTCATTGCTGCTCCAATATAAGAAAATCTTGGAATTAAAATGAAGTTTAGAATGATATTAAAAACTGCGGCAATAGCATATATTTTTGTAACGGTGACTTCTTTATGTGCTGATTGTAATAGTATATTTCCTGGGCTTGCAACAAATAAAAGACAAACTGTCCAAATCAAGATGGATAATGTTGGAGCTGAATCAATGTATTCTGGACCATAAATCAATAATATTATATCTGTTGAATAAATCATGGTAGCCATGGCCAAGGGTATCATTATTAACATTAAATACTTAATTGATTTTTCATAACTTGTTTCTAAAAGTTTTTCATCATTTTTAAAAAATTTGCTCATTACAGGAAATATCACTGCGGTATATGCTGTATAGAGCAATGTTATGACATTAATTAATTTGTATGATGCACTATATATTCCAGTAGCAAAATTTCCAATAATATTTTCTAGCATTATTATGTCAACTGAATAATAGATGGAGTATAATACTCCAGTTATTGCAAAAGGAATAGAATACATTGTGATTTTTTTACAAAATGATTTATCGAATTCAAAGCTAGGTTTTGTTATATGTTTTGTAAAACTGATATAAACATATATTAATGCTATGAAATTTGATATTAAATAAGCAAATGTTATTCCTAAAAGTCCCAAATCACTAAAAATAGCTAATAAAATAAATATTAACAATATCAAGTTTAATAATGTATTTCCAATTCCTTGGTATTTTCCTTTTTCAAATGCTTGAAATCCACCGTTTATTAAATCAATAAATGATTTAATTATCATTTCTAAAGTAAAAAGAAGGGTTATAATAATAGTTGCTTCATCACATTTCATTATCAATAGTAGAATTAATGTTAAAATAGCTGTAAAGATAGCAAAGACACTTTTCAATGGGATTGCATTGCCTAAATATTTGGGTGCAGAATCATAATCTGTTGCAATATGTCTCACAATATGTCTACTAACTCCAAAATCTATCGTAATTGATAAAATCCCTGTTAATGATGTTGCAAATCCTAAAATACCATAATCATGAACTCCAAGATATCGGGCTATTACTATAGTCCATATAAATCCACAAATGCTTGCTATAATTTGTGAAATTAAAATCCAACTCATGTTATGGAATATTGTTTTTATTTGGCTCATTAAATCACTATATTAATGTTATGTTAAATAATAAATTGAAGTTTCATAAATTTAAATGTTTAGAAAAATCAATTGCATATGGTAATGCGGTTATTTTTCTATTGAATCATTAAATTATTTTTTTCAATTATAGTGTATTAATTGATGTAGAAAAATTAAATGGATAATAATTTTTTATTTGCAACTATTTTAATAAATATTCAATTACTCTGAATATTTATAATAATTATCGTTAATTTCTTTTAGGTAGTTGATGACATGTTTAAATGATTCATCCATTTCTTCTTTTGAATCGAATAAAGTTGAGTTATACTCACTATATCCATGAATCCTAATATTTTCAGGTATATTCATGAAATCATTTCCATATAAACGTTCAATGAATTTATCTGGTTTATTTGGACATTTAATGTCATATCCTTCAAATTTCATAGTTTTTGTAGGGAAAAAAATATTTTTTTCAAAAACACCTAAATCATCTGCGGATGATGCATCAATTCCTTCCGCTATAAAATCTGTTTCATCTAATGTTAATCCTAACTTTTCAAACCGTTCATTGAATTCTTTTTCAAAAGAAAAATCTGGTTCATGATATAATTTATTAAAATAATACTTATGTCCTAAATAATTTTTGGTGTAATAATCGATGGAATCCTCTTTAACATAATCAAATGGGAAAATATCTAATTTCACCATGGGTTTTAACCATCCTAATTGTAAAAATGTTGATTTTCCTAATTTGGGGTCACTGCTAAAGTATTTGTCATGACCTAGTTTTTCATCATAAATTGTGTTAAAATCTTTAAAATAATTATCGTTAGCATTAATTAATCTGGTAAGTGCACAATTTTCTTTAAAATAGTCGTATTTATTAATTTCTTTAGGAAGAACTTCAATTAATTTATTATAGTCTGTTCTCATCATAATAATGTCAAAATCATCATCCCATGGAATAAATCCTTCATGTCGAACAGCACCAATCAAAGTTCCATACGCAAGACAATATTCTAAATTATATTTATTACAAACATTGTCTATGAATCTTAATAATTCCGTGTATAATAATTGAATGTCTCTAAGTGTTCCTTCTGTTTTGATATTTGTAGATTTTATTAAAAAGTTTAACATTTCATTTGGTTGGGAAGAGGATGTTTTTTTTCTGTAAATAAATTTTGATAGTCTCATTGAATATAATAAAATTTTTTCTGATTTTTGAATTATTTTAGGAGATTTTTCATACAGTTTACCCAAATTCATTATAACGCTTCCATTTTTTTTATTTTAAGATAGTTTGTTTTAATCTAATTGTCTTAAATAATAACTATTTTATCTTTTTGAAAAATAATTTATATTACGCATATATTATCATTAATGTATATAATGTAATTATTTTAAAACTTTTGGCATATTATTAAATTAAATAAATTTGTTTTGAAAATATTTTTTTAAGTTGGATAACTGTTAGGACAAGCATTACTGATAATTAATTTTGAAATTAGGCAAATATCTTTTTTCAGTCAATACAAACTATTTATTGATTGTTGTATAGAGTTATTAAAGAAAAAATTGAGATAACCATTTGTTTAAATTAATTATCTGCGGATTACTTATTGAATTAAAAATCAAACACCACAATTTAATTTCTTTAATTAAAACTTAAATAATATTTATATATAATTTTAAATAGATGATAATACATGCGTGTGAGTGAATTTAGGAAATATACTGACGAAGAAATAAAACATGTACAAGATGTTGAATTAATGATTCTCAAAGATGTTGTAAAAATTTTAGAAAAACACAATTTAAACTATTATATGTATGGAGGTTCACTTTTAGGGACTATTAGGCATAAAGGTTTTATTCCCTGGGATGATGATATAGATATTATTTTATTTAGAAAAGACTTTGATAAAGCTTTAGATATTCTTAATAATGAATTATCTGATAAATATGATCTTGTTCAAATGGATTATGTTGATGATTGTTTTGCTTCTTTTGCGAAAGTTTCACTTAAAAACACTATTTTTAGTCGATGGTATACTCATTATACAAATTTTGAGCTGGGAATTCATATTGATATATTTACATTAGATAACATTCCTAAAAGCGATTTTATAGGTAAATTGCATCATTCTTTATATACTCTTTGTTATCAATTTGTTATTAATTCCTGCATCAAATTTGATATGTATACAAAATTCAGAACAAAATTACATAATGCAGCATATGATATTTTGAATTTTATTCCGATAAATAAGAAGTTTTGGAAAAAATTACTTAAAAAAGAAATGACTTTTTTTAATTATAATGAAACTGAAAGGGTTGTTGATTGTTGTAATCTCGCAGGATATATGGCTTATAACAGAAATGATTTTGAACCTGCAATTAAAGCTAAATTTGAAAATTTTGAAGTTAGAATTCCAAAAAATTATGATAAAATTTTAACTCAAATTTATGGGGATTATATGAAAATCCCTTCAGAAGAAGATAGATATAATACCGCTCCTGAAATTCTTGATTTTGGAGAGTATTAATTTTTATATTAAAAAATCTAATATTAAATCATGTTTTCTAATATAGGTGTTGTAGGCGCGGGAGCTATGGGAACCGCTATTTCCCAAACTGTTTGTGATAATACTCAAAATGTTTTATTATATGCTAGAAGAGAAGAATTGGTCGAATCAATAAATGAAGCACATGTTAATAAAGATTATTTTCCAAATATTCGTTTACAAGATAATATTATGGCTATTAATGATTTAAATAAATTAAAAGATGCAGAAGTAATATTTTTAACTTTACCTTCATCCACTATTAGGGAAGTCACTCGTAAATTAAGAGACATCATTTCAGATAATTGTGTTCTTGTGAGTACAGCTAAAGGTTTAGAAAAAAAATCTAAAAAAAGAATGACTGAAGTCATTGAGGAAGAAATAGGTAGGCCAGCTGCTGTATTATCAGGACCTAATATCGCTTCTGAAATGGTTGAACGTACATTTTCTTCAGCAACGATTGCATGTAAAAATAATCAATACCTTGAAAAAGTTAAAAAAGCATTATCCACTTCTAAATTCAAAGTTTCTGCAAGTTGTGATGTTGTTGGTGTAGAGTATTGTGGTGTAATTAAGAATGTAATTGCTATCTCTCAGGGAATTTGTGAAGGGATGAAGATAAATGACAATGCACGTTTTTCCGTTTTTACAAAAACTTACAATGAAACAAAAAATTTAATAAAAAAATTTGGAGGAGATCCAAATACTGTTGATGATTATTGTGGTTTTGGAGACATTATTACGGCTTCAACTTTAAATGTAAGTAGAAATCATACTTTGGGTGTTTTATACGGTCAAAAAATTGTAATTGATGAGAAAGCATCCGGGGTTCTTTTTGAAGGGAAAAATACAATTATTATAATGAAAGACTTATGCACCAAATATAATATAGAATGTGCTACAGTTGATTTTACTTATGATGTAATCATTGATAGATTTAATCCAAAAAGGGCATTTGAAAAATTTTGGAAAAAATTATAATGGTGGTGATTTTATGATTTGTGCGGCTATTTTGGCAGGGGGTATTGGGAGTAGGTTAAAGCAAGAAAAACCTAAACAATTTATTAATATTAATCATAAACCTATTTTAGTTCATTCAGTTGGAACATTCTTAAATGTTAATGAATTTGATAAAATTATTGTATCTTCTCCAAAAGAGTTTATTGGCATGACAAAAGATTTAATGGATAAATATTTTCCCCAAAATGATAAAATTGTAGTTATTGAAGGAGGTTCTACTCGTAATGGGACAATTTTAAATTCTATTCAGTATATGAAAAGTCAAAATTGTGAAAAAGATTCTATTTTAGTAACTCATGATGCTTCTAGGATATTTGTATCTGAAAAATTAATTGAAGAGAGCATTGAAAATGCACTTGAAGTAGGTGCAGCCAGTGCGGTGATTCCGGCTACAGATGTTATTTTTGAATCTAAAAAAGAGGGACTACTTACTGATATTCCCTTAAGGAAGTATTTATTTCATGCACAAACTCCCCAATCATTTAACATCGATAAATTTTTAGAAATTTATGGAGATTTGTCAGAAGAGGAAATCGCTATATTAGATGAAGCTATGGTACTTTTCAATTTAAGAGGGTTTAATGTGAAATTATTTCAGGGAGACCAAGGTAATTTTAAAATAACTCGTCCTTTTGATATTACCTTGGCTGAAAGTATTTTTAAAAAATAGTCACTTTTTTTTTAAAATAATTATTTCAATCTTTTTAGGATGTTATTAATGAAGTTATTGGTTATTAGAAAAGATTTATTTTTTTTTATTAAGAGGATGTGACACGAAGTCACAATTTTTTCTAATTTTAATTAACTTATTTTCATTTAATTTTATATACTATGAAGTACAATCTTTTATTATAGATATT
>NZ_OMWD01000029.1 GCF_900314695.1 uncultured Methanobrevibacter sp.
GAGGATTAAAATATTTAAAGTTTACGAGTGTTGGCAGAAATTATTGAGTTTTAATAACTGTTCACTTTTTAACTAATTTTTCTATTTTTTTCTAAATTATGTTCAAGTATAAAATGTAAAAATTTTTTTCAATGATATGTCGCTATTTTTTAAATTAACTTCGCCCTCACCAGTAATTTAGTTCAATAATTTATAATAATTGTCAATATTTAATTTTAATAATTTTTAACTTATTATTCTTAATAAAAGTTATTAAAATCTATTTATATTAGAAATAACAAATATATAAGTAATTATAATTAATTCTATAATTATTCAATTGAATATAGGAGTTTCTGATTGATATGATTTGGAATAACAATATTTTGAGTGATAAAAGTAGGGAAATTGATGAAATGGAGGAAGAATTTCAACTTATGTACCTTGCATCAACAATCGTTGATGGTACTTTCAATTTCTTTAAAATTGAACGAAAAACTTCCAAAGTGGGAAAACCTTCTTTTAACCTTAAAGATATGATAAAACTAATTTTTTATGGATATATGAATAAAATAACAAGCACTGTGGAATTGGCTTACAATGCAAAGTATAATCATTTGTATAATTGGATTTCACATGGCATTGAACCAAGTGATAGGACAATACGGGATTACTGTAAGTATTTTCAACCGATTTACCAGTTAATCATGAGTTTTATCTTAATTGTGGCCAATAGGATTGGTTTAACTGATTTTGAACATATTGCAATCGACGGAACAATTAAAGGTGCTTACAATTCGCCTTTCAATATAATTAAAGAAAAAGACATTAGTTTATTAATAAAGCATTATATGGTTGAAGAATTGTCAAAAGAAGAAATAAAAAAGCTTAGAAGAACAGCACGAAAATTTTTAGAGGATAAATCAAAATCGGATGAAGAAAAAGTTGATATTCTTTTTTATTGGCGACATTTGTTGGATTATTCTGGCCAGGTGTCGCTTGCTTTAAACGATTATGATGCTCGACTCATGAAAACTAAAGATAATGGTCAGAAATATCCTAAATTTTCATTTAACATTCAGTTGGGCACTGATACGAAATCGAAGTTAATATGTGGAGTTAATGCAGTTCAAAATCCCACGGATCACTATCAAATTCCTGCATTAATGAATCAAATCCTCGTTAATTTACAAATTAAACCCCAAAAAATTAGCGCGGATACAATCTATTCAACACTAGCAAATTTGAATTATCTAGATTCATTAGGAGTAACTGCTTTAATTCCAACAAAACAGCAAAATAGAGAGAATTCAGGTAATCTACCTGACAATCCATTTGCTATAGATTATTTTGTTTTTGAGGAATATAAAAATGTTTTCATTTGTCCAAATAATGAAGAATTAACCCTTGATGGAGCATATCGTGCTCCACAAGAAAAAGGAGGGGGAAATAAAATCAAATTAGTCTATTCAAACTATCAAGCCTGCAAAAATTGCAAATACAAAGGAACCTGCTACACAACCAACCACAGAACAATAACAAGATACGTTCACGAAGTTACATACAAAGTAGAACGATTAATGTCCACTAAAGACGGAATAAAAGACTATAAACTACGCTCAAAGACAGTAGAAGCACACAACGGAACTTTCAAAAGAATTTATCACTACGATTACATTCCCATAATTGGCTTAAAAAGAGTACAGAATCTAATGTTCACAATTGTAGCATCCTACAACCTAATAAGACTATTTAATCTCATTAAAGAGAATAAAATGGATTTATATTCAATTATAAGTGCAATACAGTTCATATCACAAACTTAAAAAAACCAGGTTATCAAAATCAAAAAAAGGAGAAATTAAAAATGTTCAAAATTAAATAATTTCTGCCAACACTCTTTACTATAAAAAAAAAAGAAAAAAAGAAAGAAGTGGAATTAGTATTCCACTGGGAGTGGTAATCCCATTTTAGCTCTTCTTTCACGTTCTTTACCGTTTTTGTCTTTTTTACCTTTAGCTAATTTTTCAAGTAAAGGAAGACCTGGTTTTACTTCGTCCATTGGTTTTGTTTCGATTAAACCAGCGTCAACAGCTGCTTTAAATACGGTTTCACCATCACCAGTTCTTGTTAAAACAGTAGACCATCCGTCAGGAGATCCAACAGAACCGGTTGATACGTCAGCCCATTCAGCAACATAGTCCATACAGATGTTACATCCAGCTTGTTCGTATCCGTGTGTTTCTTTAATAGCTAAACCTGAGTCTTCACCATCTTTGGTTAACCAGAATTTACCTTTACCAATGTCCATTTTAGTTGCATCTTGTAAACTGTCAAATCCTAATTTTGCAGTTGCAAAGGTGTCAAGAGAAGCCATTGGGAAGTTTTCCATACAGTAGATACCGATGATTAATTTGATTTTATCAGCGACAAATCTTGTGAATGGATAAGCTTGTGCTTTTCTTAAACCTTGGGTTTGACAAGGAGTTGATACTACACCAACTTTTTCTAAACCGTATTGACGTGTTGCTTCTTTTAATGCAGATAAGGTTGGGGACATTGAGTATTTAGTTCCTGCTGCTGCAATAACTTCATCAGCTGAGGTTACTACAGTAGGAATTGGTCTCCAATCTTCATCAGGAGTTCCAGCTACAACTGCACCTTCAATGATTCCTTCATCGAGTGCGTAACAGAGTAATGCTGAAACGATTCCTCCATCTTGGGATACGTCTAAAATTTTGCTATCAGTAGATCTTGCAGATACTGCTTCTTTATAAGTACCTAATACCATATCCATTCCTCCTAAAGTCCAGTTTCCTCTTTAATTCTTTTGATAGGTAACCATGCTCTTGGACACATTGCATAACAAGATCCACATTTAATACATCTGTCTCTATCACAGCTAGGTCTACCTTCAGAAAAGCCCATAGCTCTTGTTGGACAAGCTAGAGCGCAAGTTCCACATCCAGTACATAATCCGTTACGGATTATATTGGTTAATACATCACAGCCACATCCAGTGTTGCAAGCAGCTTTATCAATAGCAGGTTGTAAGTATTCCATGTCTCCGTTGCATAATGCTACAACAACTTTTGCAATCATTTCAGGAGCTACAGGACAACCAGGAAGTGCACAGTCAACTTTAACTAATTGGCTGATTGGTGCGAATGATTCGTGTTTAGGTTGTGCTTGTTGACCTCCACGTGCGAAGGTTGTGAAACAACCGGTCATAGCACAGGAACCGAATGCACAGATTAAACCTGATTTTTCTCTTGCCATTAAAAGTTCTTGGACACTGTGATCATCTTGTAAACAGACTGATCCTTCAATTAAACATAAGTCCATTTCAGGCATTTCTTCAGCGAAAGTACCGTGAACCCATTTGTCTACTAAAGTTTGTCCGTATACGATATCAACCATGTCAGTTAAAACTGTAGATAAAATGTCATAGTTTTCAGTTAAAGACATTGCATCTCCAGTACAACCACTTAAGTGTATGTAACCAATACGTGGTTTTGCTGAAGCAGCTTTTGGTTCTTCTGCAGGTGCTTTTGTTTCAACAGGAGCAGCTTCAACTTTTTTCTCTGCTTTTGGTGCTTTTGCTTCTTCAGCACCACCGAAAGCTTTTTTCAATTTATCAAACATTATTTTACCCCGATTTCATTTAAAATAATATCTATAGTCTTTGGAATCGCCTTTTCTACAGGTTCTGTTAAACCCATATCCACATCCGGAGTTGGTACTTCAGCAGGTTTGCAGCCAACAATTACAACCTCGCATTTGTTTTGTGAAATTTCACGAAGAGGGTCCTCAACAGTCATTCCATGAGGATTATCATATTTCCCTTGTTGCATTACACTTGGATCAAAGACATCCACCGTACCCGGTTCGGCATTGAATTCCACAACATCTATAACAATGAGTTTTTTCCAGTCATATTCAGAATATAATGGGAAAAAGTTAGTAGGCGCTGCAGTTCCTCCGTCAACGAATTGAACACCATCAGGCAATGTTTTGTTAGCAACTTTCTCTTCAATTTCCTTTAAAATATCCTTATCAAATTCATTTTCAACGAAGTCTGTAACAGCGGGATCATAATAGTCATTTTTATCATTAAATAACTTTTGTAATAAGTTAATGACAATTGGACCGTATCCATCATCTTTAAATAGAACATTCCCGCATCCAATAACAATTATGTCCGAATCATAAGGCATTAATTAATCCTCCCAAATACTTAGATTCTCACCATTTCATTTTTAAGAATGGATTTGTCTTCATCGTCAACTACCATCACATGAGTTGCACAGGATAAACATGGATCGTAAGCTCTGATTACATGTGGACCAAACTCATGGTGGAATCCTTCAGTTGCAGGACCCATTGTTGGAATGTTCCAAGTAGTTGGTACAATTGCTGAGTAGAATTGGGTTTTACCATCTTTGACTTGAGCCATGTGTACGTCAGTTCCTCTAGGACCTTCTATGACACCAAATCCGAGTTCACCAGTTCCTCTTTTATCGTATGATACGTTTGCAGGTGCTGCAGGATCAATTGCATCTAATGCTTCTAAACAAGCATCATAGTTTTTCAACATTTCGTCAGCACGAGCTGCATGTTGAGCAATTACACCTTTATCTTTAAATCCAGCGAATTTTTCCATTCTTGCTCTTGGACCAGTTTCAACATTAGTACCTTCCCATAATGGAATTACTGAACATGCTTTTTTACCAATGTCTGGTTCATCATACCATGCTTCAGGTAATACTTCTGAGAATTTGTCCATATCGAAATCGTTGGTACCGTAAGTTGCATCCATTGCCATTAATGGTTGGTTAACTACACCTAAATCTTTAGGTAAACCAGCTTCGAGTACGCAGTTTTTAATGAATTCAACGTGTGCTTCAAGTTTTGGTTTTAAAGCATTCATTCTTTCGATTAATCTTTCTTTGGTGAATGGTGTAATGTTTCTTGCCATTCCTCCAACTCTTACATCGGATGGGTGGATACCTTCACCAGCAATCATGTCTACAACATATTGAACATGTTTTCTTACTTCACTTACACTGTTAACTGCATCTGCGAATTTGTCCTCAGGGACAACATCCGGTGCAACTAAGAAGTGGTGAATTGCTGCACTGTTAATACCGTGTGCTGCTGCGACAGCTTTTCTTAACAATTTTCCTGCTTTAGGAATTTCAATACCTAAAGCCATATCCATAGCTTCTGCAGATGCTAAAGTGTGTGGAATTGGACATACTCCACAAATTCTTTGACATAAAACAGGAGCGGTTTCAGGAGCTTTGTTAAGAACCATTTTTTCTAAACCCCTAACAGGAGTTATACTTAAATACATCCCTTTTGTAACTATCCCTTCATCGTCTACTTCCATGACAAGTTCGGCATGGCCCTCTTGACGAGTTGTAGGAGATATAACTACTCTATCTTTCAAATTTGTCACCTCAATTTTAAAACTTAGAAACTAACATTAATATTATTTGTTTAATTATTTATATATAGTAATCCTAAAAAAACAGATAGAAATATATATAAAAGATAAAAAACTTAATTATATTATTATCTTTAATATAAGTTATAGGAGGGATAATTTTGGAAAAATCAAATATAATTATTTCAATAATTATTGTGTTATGTATTGCAGCAGCAGTTGCAGCATATGGAATAACAAATAGTGACAATCCAATTTTCTCAGATTTATCCAGTATGCAGGGTAAAGACACAGGACATGGACTTGGAAACAATTCCTCAATAAACAAAACAAATGGATCTTCTGTAGCAAGCACTGCAGGTAGTGCAAGCAGTTCAAGTTCCGATTCAGGTTATAGTGATGGTGGATCAAGTTCTGGATCAGACTCAAGTGATTACAGTAGCAGTAGCAGTAGTAGCAGCAGTAGTAGCAGTGATTATTCCCCAGATAGTAGTTCAAGTTCCAGTTCAGGTACTTCATTATCTTACTCAGATGCTCAAAGTATCGCAGCAGGTGCAGTTTCAGAACCTGGATGCTATGCTGGAGGAGGATACTATTCTGATGGATACTGGTATTTCACAGTATATGACCAAGATGGAAATGCTGTAGATTCCATAAGTGTTAGCGATTCAACAGGCGCTACTGGAAGAGGTTAAATTTTAACCTTCTTTTTTATTTTTTTAAAATAATAGATAAATATATATAATAAGAAAAATAAATTATATAATTGTTGTAATAGAGGGCCCGTAGCCTAGCTGGATAGGGCGTCGGACTTCTAATCCGAAGACCCCGGGTTCAAATCCCGGCGGGTCCGCTCTCTTTATTCTTTTTCTAAAAAAAAATTTTAAAATATTATTTTAATTATTTTGGGCTTGTAGCCTAGTCTGGAAGGGCGTAAGACTCCTAATCTTAAGATCGAGGGTTCAAATCCCTCCAAGTCCGCTTTAAAAATTATCTAAAGTAACTAATTTTTTTGTTTTATTCTCTTTAACTTTATTATCAAAGAGAATTTTACCGTATTGACCCCCACCACCTGGAACAACATTAATTGAATTGTTTCTAAACGATTCAATAATATTTGCAACATCAGAGTCAATTTTTTTAATTTCATCTAATGAAACATTAATTAAAACATCAATTTCGCTTCCAAAAGCATCAATCAGCTTTTGCCACCTATTTTGAACAGTTTTTGTGGTAACCCCTTTATTTAAAAGCGTTGCTATCAACTCTGCAAGAGGCATTAAATGAACATACTTTGGCCTAAAATCAGGATGTTTAGGTTCGTCATAATCAGCAATCTCAGATATTCTAAAATCAACACCTTTCTTTATCCTTCCGCCACAATCACATTTCATCTTATTTTCCTTTGCAACTTCAGGATCTATTATTTTGAAGCATCTTGTACATGCAGTCATATGATATTTTCCAAGATTTGGCACAAGACCATAATTTGCCTGAATCTTATTGTGCTTTATTGAATTTTTTATCGAAGAAAATGAAATATCTTTGAGTTCTAATGCATTAAATTCCCTGCCCAACCTATGAGGCCATGGAGAATGCGCATCGGAATTAGTTAAAAATGGAAAATCGTTAAGTTCTCTAATCCTGTCAGCCATAAACGTGTCTGCAGACAAGCCCAATTCAACAAAATCAGGTCTTTTCTCATAACAATCAAAAATACTATCATAGGATTTATACATACCAGTCCATGGAGTAAATGCATGTGCCGGACCAATCAAACAGTCATATTCCCTAACCATTTCCAAAAGTTCAGCTCCCAAGTATCCTGTTCTTGGCCTACCATCACTATTCTTATTTTTTGATACCAACTTTTCAGATAATTCTCTTGCAATTTCAATGTTTGGAATGATGATTAAATGATGGATTCTATGTTTTCCTTCAACTTCACATGTCAAAACAAAGTCCGTTCCATCAGCAGTATAGATGCCATCTCCAGAATAGGTGGTGCTTTCTTCAATTATATTTAACCAACCTGGATGGAACGCATCCCCAGTTCCTAAAAGCTGAAGACCCTTTAATTTAGATTTTGGAGCCATATTCTTTATTAACATGTCTTTTGATGATGCTGATGAAAAACAGCTGTGAACATGAAAATCTGCATTTACTAACATGTTTAAAAATTATAATTCATATTATATTAACTTATTTAAAATGCTTTTAACATCTTCAATCGGATATTTATCCTCTTTTAGTTTAAAATCAACTGTTAGCCCATCTTCATTAACAGAGTCTGAATAAGGGTTCAAGTCCTTTAAAAATGAGTTAGTCTTGTTAATCAAATCAATTAACTGATTTTGATTTGTTGGATATGCAAGTTTTAATGTTGGAATGCCCAAATCCTCAACCATCTTGACAGTAATGCTATGGGCGTTATTGCAGGCATTTCCCCCAAACAATATCAAATCATTTAAAGCATTATACATTTTAATGTAATTTTTTGGCCTTTTTCCTATAATAATCGCTGCATCAGCATTATTCAAAACCCGAGACAACAAAAAAAGCCTCCCCCTTATTCCAGAAGGAATTTCACTTGAAGAATATGTATGCAATAAGTTGTCATAAGTTAAATTACCCTCACAAATGTCCATATTGTCATATTTGGAAAAGTCTGAGGGAGACAAATAAGAATGTCCATTTTTTTCTATTAATGGAATAACAATCATTGCCGCATCGGGCACAACAATAACATTCATAATCTAAAAAAAAAAGTTAAAAAATGATATATTGATTATCCAATATATCTTAAATCATCTGCAGTTCCAGCATTAGCCTTATTTATTAAATCTTGTTCCATTTGTTGAGCTTTAGCAATCATTTGTCTGGTTTCTTCAGCTCTTTCTTCTAATTTATCAACGTTGATTTCAAAATTAAGTAAATATGAAAGTTTGTTTAATATAGCTTCTGCAGATTCAGCATCAATGAAATAACCTGGGGTTTCACCCATAAGGCAAGATCCATGAATTCCTTGACGAACAGCCAAACCCAAAAAGAGTCCGGAAGCTCCGACAATGCCGCCATCATTAGATCTAATCTCAATATCTGCTTCTTTTAATAATTCAATATCCTCTTCATGAGTAGCCGCTCCTAAAACCTTTGGAATTTCAACAGGTTGACCAGTAGCCATCCCACCTAATGTAAAAATTCTATTTATATCGAATTTTCCGACATAATCCAAAATATCTTTACACATCAAATATTGACCTTCCGGAGTTAGAGCTTGAGTATTACCAACAAGAATAATTAAATCCAAATTATCTTCACCAACTTCCTTAAGATAATATAATTCATTAATCATATTACCGATAATGCCTTCCTCTTTAACAAGAACTTGAGGTGGAAAGGTTGGAGAATAGATTTCAGCAAATTTTGTAGCTCCCAATTCATCTATCATATGATCGGCAGCCAACTTACCAACATGACCAATACCAGGTAATGCTTCTATAAAAATAGGATTATTTAATTCTATTTCTTCTAAAGTAATTATTTCTGTAACGTCCATATCCTATTTCTCCTTCATTGCTTCTTTTTTTAATATACGACGATATTTACCGTATTTATCTTCAACAGAAAATTTTGGAGGATAAATAACTTTAAGTTGCCCGCCACATTTTGGGCAAGCATCTTTTAAAGTATAAATTCCGCAATCGGGACATTTATTCATTTTCATATTCATAAAAATCTAATTATCTAACTCTCTTAAGAAAGCACCATTTCCTTCAGATTCTTCAACAACTGCAATACATCTGTCAGCAGCAGCTTTGAGAGCTTTTTCAGCTAAAATATAATCAGTGGATTTGACAGTGATTCTGTATCTTGGTGCACCAACGCATTGAACTTTAATTTCTTCCTCTTCATCACCGTTGTCTTCAGCGGCTTTGAGAGCGGAAATAATGACTTCAACACCGTTTGGCACGAAAGTTTCAATATCAACATAACCACTAATATGAACTTCAGGAGGAGTGATATTCTTTTTAGCTACTTCAGTAATAGCATCAGCCCAATCTTGAGGGATTCCTTCTTCAGTAAGTGATTCTGCACCTTCATCAGCAGCAGTTTCAAAAGCACCATAAACATCCCCAAAGATGTCCATAAGTTCATAACCTACTTCATCATAAGCTTCATCTAAAGTTTTACCTAAAGATTTAGCAGATAATTCTAAAAATTTTTCAGCTTTTTGTTCAATTTTCCAATGTTGGATTTTTTTAGTTCTTTGATCTTCACGGATTCTTTTTAAAGAAGCATCCACATGCCCTTTCTTAGGATTTACTCTGAGAACACGACAAACGATTTTTTGGTTTTCCCTTACATGATCTCTGATATTTTTAACCCAACCAGAAGATACTTCAGAAATATGAATAAAAGCTTCTTTGCCCTGATATTCTTCTAATTTAGCAAAAGCCCCATAATTAAGAACTTTGTAAACAGTACCGACAATAAGTTCCCCTTCATCAGGCCATTCTTGACTTTTTCTTACCATACTCTCACCAACATTAAATAAAAATTATAAAAAATAGTAAAAAATAAGTTGAAAACTAGAAATCTAGTTTAAAACTTTTTCAATGTGTGCTGTGATTTTAGCTTTAGCACCACGAGATTTGACAAGGGTTTTACCACAAATAATACATTTTACGTCAGAAGCTGCACGATCAAAGATTATTTGTTCATTGTCACAATCTAAACATTTAACTTTTAAAAAGTTTCCTCTTCCTTTACTAACCATGTTAATCACCTATTTTGCTACAAATTCTGGTTTTCCAGTTCTGAAAGATTGTTTAATGTGAGATTTACCACATTCTTTACATTTAAGTCTTAAGTCTAATTTTTTAACAGGTTTGTTTCCAGCAGGTAAAGGCCTTGGATAACCTCTGTAACCAGCAGTTACACGTCTGAATTGTCTTTGTCCCCAAGTTAATTCACTAGCTTTTCTTTTTTTAGCAGTGTGTACCTCATGCATAGTGTGTTTTTTACAGTGAGGACAGTATGTTCTTTTTTCTTTTGGTATTTTCATTTTTTCACCGTATTAATAAGTCATTGTAAACCTATCCATGAATTTATCTAAACTCAAATTTTATTAGAAAACGTTAGAGATTAAAACTGCATTGTAACGCATCAAGTCTACAGACAGCAAAAATCCAAATTATAAAAAAATATAATTTTTTAATATCACAAATAGATACATTCATTATATATATTTATCAAGTTATTTAAAGTTAATCCCAAACTGCTAAATTTTAACTTGTCTGCCCTTGCGATTTTTAAAAAATATTTTGGCATTTATCAAAGGTAAGGTTACCAAATCCTGAGGCATGAAAGGACCATAAACTTTTTCATCAACACCCACAATAGCACCAATTTCATCAAAAACCAACATTGTAACAAGTTCTGTTTCCTTAGCAATTTTTTTGGCCTCAAAATCATAAAATTCTTCATTTTCATCTAAAGCATTGGGATTTTCTTCAATATCATTATTTTGAGGTTTAGTCGCTTTAGGCATGTTAACAGCTTCTTTTTTTGAAATTGCATTTTGGGAATTGATGATTTGCTTTTCAATAGGTTCCCTTTTCTCGCCAACAATAGGTTTGGCTTTAGAAATTTCATCTAACCTATTCAATACTTCATCATCTTCCTTTTTTTCAACAGGCTCTGGAGAAATCAATGTATTGGATTGTGTTTCTTTTGGTTTGATTATTTTTTTATCAATAATCTCTTCTTCGTCTTCAGCCAATTTTTCCAATGAAATGTTTTGCCTATGATTTTTTAAAGTGTCGACTAATGAAAAATAAAATTTTTCCTCTTCAGGAGTTAAATTTAAAGGAGTAGTATCAATCAAATCAAACTGGGGAGTGCCAGTGAATAGATGATATGACCTGTGAATATTCAAAACTGCAGAATTTGTAATTTTTGTTTCTCTTCGCTGACAAATGTCAGTGGCAATTATCTGAGCTTCTTTAAGCATTGCAGGTGCCTTTGAAAAGGGATCATTAATTGCTTCTTGCTTTAACATGTCCATGTACACATGCATATCATTGTAAAAAGTTTCATCTACACGAGCAAGGGTACCGTTATTCCTTTCTTTTTTCTGAATACTGCGCAAAGTTTTGTAAAATTGATCCACTTAATACCATCTCTAAAAAAAATTTTTAAAATAAAAAAAAGTTAAACAAATGAAATTATTCATCTGTTTCTAATCTAGGAGCAAGCAAGAAACTAAGTTTACCGTCACCAGTAACCATATTAAGAGTTAAACTTAATGGCATATCAGTACCTAAACTAATTTCAGCTTCCTCTGAAAATTTATCTGCTTTAAGCATTTCTCTAATCTTATCCAATGAGAATAAAGCTTTTGCATGTTCTTGAATATTTTCACCGTGAAGATATTTGATGCTTGCATCACCGAATTCACCGTCAGCAGATGCGATAAAGTAATCTTCATCAACTTCAAGTATAATTTTGTCTGAAAATATATCAATATCATTAATACTGTCTTTTAAGATTGAGAAACGAACTTTGAAGTTAGTTGGGTGTTCAATACTTGGTGGGACTGGGTTATCATATTCAATATCTATTAATCTAATTTTAAAAGTCCTAGTAGCGTCCCCTTCAAAAGTAATGATGAAATTATTATCATCTACAGACATTAAAACCCTATCCTGAGATTTAGCACGTTTAAGTACTCTCATGAACTCATCAGTATCTATGTTGATTTTTTCAGGAACATCACAAACATATTCATCAAATAAACTAGATTTTAACTCTAAATGTACGAAAGTTATGTGACTACGGTCTAAGGCATCTAATCTCATGCCTTCACTATCAGTTTGAATTTGTACTTCATCAACAATTGATGAAATAGCATCAAAACTGGTTTTTAATATATTAGAATCACTTAATTCTGCTTTAAACATAAATAATCCTCTTAGTTAAAATTATATATTATGAATATATTTTTATATTTATTATTTAATAAGTGTTTTCATTATTTGAAATTTTTAATTGCAAGCCTTTTTCATGCTTGAAACATACTCTTTCAATACAGATGTTGCATCTTCACCATGTTCCTCAATTATTTTTACAATAGCACTGCCAACAATAACCCCATCAGCAATTTCACCGATATTTCTAGCCTGTTCGGGAGTATTGATGCCAAATCCAACAGCCAATGGCAAGTCTGTTACATCACGAATATCTTCTAAAATTGACTTTAAATCTGTTTTTATTTCAGATCTCATTCCTGTAACTCCCAATGATGAAACCACATAAATAAAACCACTTGCATCACAGGCAATCTTTTGAATTCTTTCTTTGGAAGTTGGAGCAATTAATGATATAACATCAACATCATTTTTGCGGGCAATATCGACAATTTCCCCTTTTTCCTCATAAGGCAAATCAGGAGAGATAATGCCGTCAACACCTAACTCATTACATTTCTTAAAGAATTTTTCATAACCATAAAAGAAAACAGGATTAATATAAGTCAGGAATACCAGGGGAACATCACTTTTAGTGCGAACCGCTTTTACTATATCAAAAACATCATCGGTTGTTGTATTGTGTTTTAATGCACGCACATTTGCATCCTGAATTACAACACCTTCTGCCATAGGGTCTGAAAATGGAATGCCTATTTCTATCAAATCACATCCTGCTTCTTCCATAGCCAATATGAATTCAACTGTTTTTTCTATGCTTGGGTCTCCAGCAGTCAAAAATCCGATAAATGCTTTTCCATTTTTGAATGCATTAGCAATCTTACTCATTTAAATCAACTCCCCTATATTCTGCAATTGATCGTACATCCTTGTCACCCCTTCCAGATAGACAAATCATTATAATATCATCCTTATTCATTTTTGGAGCAATTTCCATAGCATAAGCAACTGCATGCGCACTTTCAATAGCTGGAATAATCCCCTCCATTCTTGATAGGTATTCAAATGCATTAACAGCTTCTTCATCAGTAACAGGAACATATTCTGCCCTACCACTATCTCTTAAATATGCATGCTCAGGACCTACACCAGGATAGTCAAGACCTGCTGAAACTGAATATACCGGTGCAATTTGGCCATATTCTCCCTGATTAAAAACAGATTTCATTCCATGAAAGATGCCGATTTTACCCTTTGTTAAAGCAGCAGCATTATAAGGAGTGTCAATTCCTTTTCCACCAGCTTCACATCCTATTAATCTTACGTCTTCGTCATCAATAAAATTATAGAATGCTCCCATCGCATTACTTCCACCACCTACACATGCAATAACAGCATTTGGCAACCTTCCTTCTTTTTGAAGAAATTGTTCACGAGCTTCAGCACTAATTACAGCCTGAAAATCTCTTACAATCATTGGAAATGGATGTGGTCCCATAGTAGAACCAATCACATAATTTGTATCATGAACACGTGCAATCCAATCTCTAAATGCATCATTTACAGCATCCTTTAGCGTTTTAGTTCCAGATTTTACTGAATGTACCTTTGCACCCAACAATTCCATACGGTAAACATTGAGTGCTTGTCTTTTGGTATCCACTTCCCCCATAAACACTTCACATTCCATATCAAGCAATGCTGCAGCAGTTGCAGTAGCTACTCCATGCTGACCCGCACCTGTTTCAGCAATTACTCTTGTCTTACCCATTTTTTTAGCAAGTAATACCTGACCCAACACATTATTGATTTTATGAGCACCTGTGTGGTTCAAGTCTTCACGCTTTAAATAAATCTTGGCTCCGCCAAGGTCTTCAGTCATTCTTTTAGCATAATATAATAAAGAAGGTCTTCCAGCATATTCCTCCAATAATATATTTAGCTCATCTACGAATTCTGGATCATTAATATAATAATTATATTGTTCTTCCAAGTAAAGTAACTCATTCATTAATGTTTCAGAGATGTATTGGCCACCATATTCACCATATCTTCCATTACTCAACGTATTACCTCCATAATCTCTTTGATTTTAAATTCATCTTTAAATCCATCAGTTTCAACACCAGAACTTAAATCTATTGCATAAGGTTTAAATTCACTTATAGCTTTGGATATATTCGAAATATTAATTCCCCCAGCTAAAAAGAAGTCTTTGTTTAAGTCATTTCGTATTAAATTCCAGTCGAAAGTTCTTCCACTACCCTTACCACTGTCAAGCAATAGATAATCAGAAATTGAATTGTCATATTCCATCAAGTCTTTTTCATCAGACATTTCAATTGCATTAATTATTTTCAGTTCATAGTTTGTATTTTCTTTTAATTTCCTAATATAATCTTCACTTTCACTACCATGAAGTTGAGCAATTTCAATAATGCCTTCATCGAATAACTTTACGATTTCATCAGCATCGGCATCTACAAAAACCCCAACAGACACAATATCAGGACTTAAATTGCTTTTCATTTCTGATGCCAATTCATGAGAAACCTTTCTTTTTGAATTTGCAAAGACAAAACCTATATAATCTGGCTTATATTTATTAACAATTTCTATATCCTCCAATCTCTTAAGTCCGCAGATTTTGATTTTAACCATTCTTCAACTCCGAAATTAAAGATTTTTTATCATCACTTTTCATTAAAGTTTCACCAATTAAAACTGCATCAACATTATTTTCTTTTAATTTGCTAACATCTTCCTTTGTTTTAATGCCACTTTCAGAAATAAATACTATATTATCACTTACGCATCTACGTAGACTTATACTATTATCAATATCTACACTAAAATCATTGAGGTTCCTATTGTTTACGCCAATAATTTCTGCACCAACATTCATGGCAGTTCTGATTTCATCACCATCATGAGTTTCAACAATGGCTGAAAGGCCCAAATCATGAGCCAAATCTAAAAATTTCTTTAATTGAACAATGTCCAATATGGACACTATCAAAAGCACTGCAGAAGCTCCAAGCAATTTAGCTTCCCAAACCATATATTCATCAATGACAAAGTCCTTTCTTAAAATAGGAATTGAAACGTTTTCGGAAATCTCTTTTAGATAATCATTTGAACCCTTAAAAAAGTAAGGTTCTGTTAAAACTGAAATGGCAGATGCACCTGCAGATTCATATTCCTTTGCAATGCTTACATAATCAAAATCTTCACTGATTATTCCTTTTGAAGGGGAAGCCTTTTTAACTTCAGCAATAATTGCAATTTCAGGGTCTTTAAGCACCTCCTTAAATGGAAAATCTTTTGAAATTTCCATCTGAGAAACTTCCTTTTTAAGTTCATCCAATGATTTAATATTTTTAGCTTCAACCAATCTTTCCTGAGTTTTTTCAACAATTTCATCCAACATAATAATCAACAATTTGTGCATTCAATAAACTTTTCAAGCTGTTCTAAAGCCTTTCCTGAATCAATAATTTCCGCTGCAAGACTAACGCCTTCTCTTAATGATTCAACTTTTCCTGCAACATATAATCCTGCTGCCGAATTCAATAAAACAGCATTTCTCCTAGGTCCTTTTTCACCATTTAAAATAGAGAGAGTGATTTTTGCATTTTCTTTTGCATCTCCCCCAACAAGATCTTCTTTTGATGAAAATTCCATATCAAAGTACTCTGGAGATATCTCATAAGACATTGTTTTTCCATCTTTAAGTCCACATACAAAAGTTTTGTCACTAACTGATATTTCATCCATAACATCTAAACCATAAACAACCAGTGCAGACTTAACACCAAGATTTTTAATAACTTCAGTAAGTGGTTCGACCAAATCTTTATCGTATACTCCCAAAACCTGCATAGTAGCACCTGCAGGATTTGTCAAAGGCCCCAATATATTGAATATTGTCCTTATTGACAGTTCTTTTCTAACTCCTGCAACATACTTCATTGACAAGTGATAATTTTGAGCAAACAAGAAACATAAATTAATCTTTTTTAAGCATTTTAAACTTTTTTCGGGAGGTATGTTAATATTCACTCCCAACTCCTCCAACACATCAGCAGCACCACATTTACTTGATGCAGCCCTGTTTCCATGTTTTGCAACCGGAACGCCGGCTGCAGAAATCACGATTGAAGAGGTTGTTGATATATTGAATGTATTGGATCCGTCACCACCGGTTCCGACAATTTCCAAAACTTCCTCATCATTCAATAGTCTCACACAATGAGCCCTCATCGCTTCAGCAGAAGCAGTAATCTCATCAATTGTTTCACCCTTCATGGACATTGCAGTTAGGTAAGCACTCATTTGAACTTCACTCGCCTCACCACTCATGATTTCATCCATAGTTTGATATGCTTCATCATAAGTCAAATTTTCATGTTTATACACTTTTAAAATAGCTTCCTTAATCATAAAATCCCTTTTTCTACTTTTTCTATAAAATTTTTAATAATAATTAATCCGTCCGGAGTTAAAATTGATTCCGGATGAAATTGAAGACCATAGACATTATAATCATTATGTTTTACGGCCATAATCTCACCATCATCCTTTGCTTTTGAGATAACATCAAGACTATCTGGAATTGTGTCTTCCATCAAACTTAAAGAATGGTACCTGCCTACTGTAATTTCTGAAGGCAATCCTTTAAAGATAAAATCATAATCAAGTGAAATCCTGGAAGATTTTCCATGCATTAATCTTTTTGCATGAGAAACTGTACCACCCAAAGCTTCACAAATTGCCTGATGGCCTAAACAAACACCCAAAATTGGTATTTTATCATGAAATTCTTTTACCAAATCCACGCAGATTCCTGCATTTTTTGGTTTACCCGGTCCTGGAGACAGGATAATACACTCAGGATTTAGATTGGAGATTTCATCAAGAGTTATCTTATCATTTCTATAAACCAAAATATCAGAATTAACTTCACCAACCAATTGGAAGAGATTATAGGAAAAACTGTCATAATTATCAATTAAAAGAATCATTCTAAACCTCCATCAGCAATTTTTAGAGCATTAATAACTGCAGCTGCTTTGTTCAAGCATTCATCAAATTCCGTATCCGGCACACTATCGGCTACAATGCCTGCACCTGACCTAATAAATACCTTATTATTTCGTGCAAAAGCGATTCTTATGGAAATGCAAGTGTCAATATTGCCGCTTAAATCCAAATAACCAATAGCTCCGCCGTAAATTCCCCTTTTATTATTTTCAAGCTCATTAATAATTTCACAGGCTCTTATTTTTGGAGCACCGGACAATGTCCCTGCAGGCAAAATTGAATCTATGGCTACAAGAGAATCCAAATCGCTTCTTAATATTCCGCTAACGGTGGACCCAATGTGCATAACATGAGAAAACCTTTCAACTGAGAGATATTTGTCAACAGTTACTGAACCTATCTCTGAAATTTTTCCAATATCATTGCGTCCCAAATCAACCAGCATATTATGTTCCGCCAATTCCTTTTCATCAGCCAAAAGTTCTTTTTCAAGCATTAAATCTTCTTCAGGTGTTTTGCCCCTAGGCCTTGTGCCGGCAAGTGGAAAGGTATATAAATTTTTATCATTCAATTTAACCAATGTTTCCGGTGATGCTCCAGCTATTTCAACATCATTACTTGAGAAGTAGAACATGTAAGGTGAAGGGTTTGTAGTTCTTAATACTCTATAAGTATCAAACAAGCTTCCTGAAATTTCTGCTTCGATTCTGTTTGACAATACGACTTGAAAGATATCTCCCTCTTTAATATAATCCTTGGCCTTTTCAACCATATCGCAGTATTTTTCACGTGAAAAAACTGGTTTAAATTCTGACTTTAATTTTAAGGATTCTATTTCAGTTTTTTTACCATTTTTTATAAGATTTGCAATATCTTTTAGTTCGTCGCATGCCCTTTTATAATTATTTTCCAAATCATCAGTTTTGATATTTGAAATGATAATGATTTTTTGCCTGAAATTATCAAATGCAATCACCTTATCAAACAGCATTAAATCAATGTCCTTGAACTGGTCCTGATTTTCAGCATCCAAATTAAGTGAAGGTTCTGAATATTTAATATAATCATAGGCAAAATAACCAACGAATCCACCAGTGAACGGAGGAAGATAATCTAATTTCGGAGATTTATTTTTTAAAATTAAATCCTTAATTATGACGCTTGGATTATCGGTTTCAATTGTAACCAAATCATCATTGAATTCATTGAAATCTGCATCACCCTTAATTTTAACAACACCGTCCTGACATGTGAATTCCAAAAGAGGATCAAAACCTAAAAAACTGTATCTTCCCCATTTTTCCGCATCCTCTATACTTTCCAGCATGTAACAATGATTGCTGATGCCTTTTAAAATTCTTAAAACTTCTATAGGAGTTGCAATATCTGAAAACAATTCATATGATATTGGTATGCGTTTGTACTCCTCATTTTTTGCTATTTCTTTTACTTCTTTTATACTTGGGGAAAACATTTTATCACTAATATAAGATTTAATATAATGTACTATTTAAAACCTTGTTGTAACTTTTTGTACATTGTAAAATTTTAGTAAAAAAATTTAATTGATTTTATCCTGTTCTTTACTGAATTCAAGGACAATTTTTTTTATTTCTCGGCTTTCCAAATAAGGTAATTTTTCAGCAATTTCCTTTTCCAAATCCCTATTTAACTGCAACCTCTTTTGGACATACTCTTCACCCTCAAATTCACTGCGATATTGTTTATTTAAATTTGAATATTTGGTAATTAATGGCTGAAGAATAGTTCCAACATCTTCATCTAACTTGTCATTGATTATTTTTCTTTTTCTAATTTCAGATACATAACCAACGACTGTAACAAAAAATCCTAAAACGGTAATTGTTAAAGCGGGAACAAAAATCTTTTCATTATCCAAAAATGCAATAGTTATCAGAATCCCAATAAAAATTAGAAAAACACCAATTTTTCTTAAATCCATGAAAACACCTTTAAGATATTCTTTATTTTTAAATTATTTAAATATTATTCCAATTGGAATAGATAAATTTTAAGATTAAAATAAAAGAGACAATTGCCAAAACAGACATTGCCCCAACAACCAAATCATTATTAAATAAGATTTGATAAGAATCCAAATGATAAACGCTTTCACCAATCAAATTATTTAAAAAATGAGCAAAAATCGGAACGAAAATATTTTCACTCTTCAAATAAAGTAAAGCCATGCAGACTGCAAATATAAAAGCCGAAAATATGCTTCCAAAACCATGAAGAGATGCAAAAAGCAGAGAAGATATTAAAATTGCAAAGGTAGTCGGGACAATTATCTTCAATTTATTTAAAAAGATGCCTCTAAAAATCAATTCTTCAACTACCGGAGAAAGCAAAACCACCGATAAAAATCCTACAATCCCAAACAATTCAATGTTCAAACTCATAAAAGAACCGAAAATACTGTTTGAATCAACAACTTGAAGAATGAAATTTGAAAAATACAGCATCCCATAAGAAAAGAAAATATTCAGTAATACAACAGATCCGATTGTTTTAAAAGAAACCTTAGAAAATACCTTTAATAATTCAATTTTCAATTCATTAAATGAATTTCTTAACTTAAATATGAAATAGGCGAGAACAATCAAATACAAAAATGTTGAGTTAAATTTAATATTAAAAAAATTAAAACCTACCATCAATATACACAGTACAATGAAAAGCACCAATAATTCCAAAAGTGAAATTTTTTTAATTTTTTCATTAAATGATGACATGATATCTTAAAAAAAAATAAAAAATGGATAAAATCCAATAATTTTAATTTTTAACAAATTTACAAAAACTATAACACAAATAAACTAAATATCACATTATTAAAATATATTAAATAAATTTAGATACGCATTGCTAATGTTTACGAAAAATCTACTTTCCACAATCCATTATCAATTCCCCATTCGCTAAGTAATTACAAACATAATACTTACAAAATATATCTGCCAGATAATTTAATCTTTTTCAAAGATGAAAACATCTTCTATATGTTCTTTTCCCAACGTTTTAGTAATATTATAGGCTAATAATAAGGAAGGATTATAACGAGCGTTTTCTAAAGCATTTACTGTTTGACGAGTAACACCAACAGAATCAGCAAGTTCTTGCTGTGTCATCCCCAATTTCTGGCGAAACTGTCTTATTCTAGTTTCCATATAATCACCTATTTATATTTAAATATAAATGGTGTTACTATTTCTTTCATAATACCTATATAAATGTGTTGATATATTGAACAACATATAATAACCTTAATAAACAAATTTATAAATATAATGTTTATCTTAAACGTGCAAGAATACCCTGACTTCTTTAAGTCATGGATGAATTGCACCAAGGTAGGCATTACTTTTCAAATGCTATTTGATGAAATTTAAATAACAAGATAACAAAAAAATAATAAATGACAATGACACAATTAAATCAAACTTTTTCAACGATAAAAGCAATATTAATTGAATCTGTCTGAACCTTCGGGACGAGGGGGATAGCACGGTAATCCTATACTCCAAAGAGTATACAGCCCGTGAATTAAGAATCCTCAACTTCTATAAAGTTGAGGTAGTTCAAGAGATGATAAATTATGGCAATACATCCTATTGAATTTAGATATGGAACTCCCGAAATGAAAAAAATTTGGGAAGAAGAAAATAAACTACAAAAAATGTTAGATGTTGAATCCGCATTGGCACAGGCTGAAGGAAAACTTGGAATTATCCCTCAGGAAGTTGCAGATGAAATTGCTGCAAAAGCAAATACCAATTTTGTGAAATTAGAAAGAATGAAAGAAATTGAAGCTGAAACCAACCACGATATTGCAGCATTATCAAAATCAATTACTGAAGTTTGTGAAAATGGCGCTGGAGAATATGTTCATTTCGGAGCTACATCCAATGACATTGTAGACAGTTCAAATTCATTACTTATCCACGACTCCATTGAAGTATTGAAAGAAAAATTAGAAAGATTAACAAAAATAATGCTCAAATTAGCTGAAGAAAATAAAATGAAAGTATGTATTGGACGTACTCATGGTCAACATGCCCTTCCAACCACTTACGGAATGAAATTTGGAATTTGGGCAGACGAACTTCACAGACAATATGTAAGACTTGAAAACGCTGAAGCCAATGTCTGCATTGGAATGATGGACGGAGCAGTTGGAACAACTGCCGCTTTAGGCGAACAAGGTTGGGAAATTCACAAAAGCGTTGCAGAAATATTAGGATTACCTGCAGCTACAATTACAAACCAAGTTGTTCAAAGGGACAACCATGTTGAATTCATCAGCGTCTTAGCCAACATTGCAAGTACTTTAGATAAAATTGGACTAGAAATCAGAAGTTTACAAAGAACCGAACTCATGGAAGTTGGCGAATACTTCGACCCTGAAAAACAAGTTGGAAGCAGTACCATGCCGCATAAAATGAATCCAATTACTGCTGAAAGAATTTGTGGAGTTGCAAGAATCATTAAATCTTATGTAAATGCTGCTTTAGACAACAATCCTCTTTGGCATGAAAGAGACTTGACAAACTCTTCCTGTGAAAGAATAATGTTTCCGGAAAGTTGCATTTTAACCGATTACATTTTAAATCTGACAATTAAGTTAATGAACAATTTAGTATTCTACGATGAAAATATAGAAAGGAATTTGAATTTAACCAACGGTTTAATTATGGCAGAAAGATTAATGGCTGAACTTACCCGTGCAGGAATGGGAAAACAAACTGCATATGGAATTGTAAGGAAAAATGCAATTAAAGCCAATAAGGAAAAATTATTGCTTGGTGAATTAATCCTAGAAGATGAAGATGTTCAAAAATACTTAAATGAAGATGATGTTGAAAAAATAATGGATCCACATACTTATATCGGTTCTGTGCCAATTATCATCGATGAATTACTTGAAAAATCCAAAGAATGGTTTTAGGTGTAATAATGGCCAGTGTAAAAGAATTAAAGTCTATTGATTTGAATTCATTCACAATAATCGGAACTGGAATTAGCGTATTGATTGCCATATTAATGTCTATACTTATTACAATAGGAATTGGAATAATTTCACCTGAAAATTTTGCAATTTCAATATATGTCATTCCAACAATCATTGTTGGGTCATTTATTTGTGGAATTTATCAATATTTTTCAGACGGATTATTCTTTAATTTCCTCTCAAAAAAATTTAGAAACATCAATGTTGCATTTGATAATGACTCACTTGTTAAAGTATCCACTACCGAAACTGCAACAATTATTGCTACAATTACATTAATTCAGGTATTATTGATTTATTTGGTTTCAGTACTAATACTCCCATTGATTATTAATGCAACAATCCAAACATTAATGTTTGGAGGCCAACAATTAATGGCTTACAGTTTATATCAATTTTTATTAATTTTAAGCCAGCCAATAACAATCATAATGTTAATTTTTGGTTCATTCATCATAACATTCGTGTTTGTTTTAATTGGAGCATATATTTATAATCTAATTGCATCAAAAGGTAGAGTCATTACTTTAAAATTGTCTAAAGAAAATGAAATGACTGCTATAGATTCTATTGACATTTTAAACTTTGCAATTGCATTTACAATAATTGGAGGAGTATTAAGCTTAATTTTTGGAATCATAATGGTGATTAGTGGTGCAAACATAATGACATTAATTACCGATGTATGTGGAGGAGTAGTCTACGGATTCATTGTTGCAGCACTCACCGCAGCATCATACAACCTTTTAGCTCCAAAAATTGGAAAATTAAAAATAGAATTAATTGATTTATGAATCAATTAATTTTTACTTTCTCTTTTTATTTCAGGGACGTATCTCTTAAGCATCAATGAAAGAGATATTACTGTAACAGAACTCAATGCCATTGCCAAACCTGCCAAAGCAGGTTCAAATGTTATTCCAAAAGTAGGATATAAAATGCCTGCAGCTATTGGGATTAAAATAGTATTATACGCAAATGCCCAGAAAATGTTTTCTTTGATTCTTCTCATGACTTTTTTGGAAAATTGCACAGCAGCAACAACATTTTCCAAATCTCCTTCCATAATAACAATGTCCCCACTTTCCATAGCTATATCGGTTCCATTACCCATAGCCACACCAATATCTGCCTGAGTTAATGCAGGAGCATCATTAATACCGTCCCCAACAAATAAGACCTTTTTAGTATTATTCGCTTGAGTTTCCTTTACAATGTCCAGTTTATTTTCAGGAAGGATTCCCGCTTTGACATTATCAATTCCAACTTCACGAGCAACATTAAGCGCTGTAGACTCATTATCACCTGTCAACATATAAGTTTCAACATTCATCTTATGCAATTCATCAATAGTCCTTTTAGAATTGGCTTTAATCTTATCGGACAGACTTAAAATACCTTTTATTTTCTTATCCTGAGCCAAAAATATGATGGTTTTGCTTAGATTTTCAAGTTCATGATACTTCCCAACCGCTTCATCGGACACGCTAACATCAAAAGATTCCATCAAAGCAAGATTTCCTGCAAGAACTTCACTGGAGTTTAAATCAGCTTTAAGACCTTTGCCCGTTACGTTTTCAAATTCAGAAGTCTGATCAAGGTCTAAGTTTAATTCCTTGGCTTTGTTTACAATGGCTTTTGCTATTGGATGAGTTGAATTTTGCTCAATACTGGCGGCAAGCCTAATTAATTCCTCATCACTGATATCATAAGCGATAATGTCATCCACTTCAGGTTTTCCTTCAGTTATTGTTCCAGTCTTGTCAAAAGCAGCCACATCAATTTGACCGGCATTTTCCAAAGTATCTCCGTTTTTAATCAATATACCAAACTCGGCAGCTCTTCCAACACCAACAGTAACTGCTGTCGGAGTAGCCAATCCCAATGCACAAGGACATGCAACGACCAAAATAGAAATTAAGCAGGTTAGTGAAAACAACAATGAAGCGCCCAACACAAAATACCATATTAAAAATACAATGATGGCTATTGACAGGATAACTGGAATAAAGTAAGAAACAATGGTATTTGCAAATTTTTGAACCGGAGGTCTTGAAGATTGTGCTTTTTCAACCAAACGAATAATATTTGACAATACAGTTTCTTTTCCAATTTTTTCAGCCCTAATATGCAATACCCCATCCTGATTAATGGTTCCTGCAAAGACTTTTTCACCATCCTTTTTAACTTTAGGAATCGGTTCACCATTAATCATAGATTCATCAACATAAGACTCTCCACCAACAACTTCACCGTCTACAGGTATTTTTTCACCGGGTTTTACAAGCAATAAGTCATCCAAAACGATGTCTGCAATTGAAACCTCTTTTTGAGATACGATTTCACCATTTTCATCAATTTCAATAGCAGTTGCAACAGTCGGTTGAAGACCTATTAAATCACGAATAGAGTCGGAAGTACGTTTTTTAGCTCTTGCTTCAAGATATCTTCCAATCATTAAAAATGAAGGAAGCATTACTGCAGAATCATAGAACATGAATGTATGGTCTAAAACAATGCCAAATGTTCCAAAGATACTTGACACATAAGCTACTAAAATACCCATCGAATACATTACATCCATGTTTAAGTTTTTATGCATCAATCCGTTGATTCCTGCTTTTAGAATAGGTAAAGAAACATATAAAAAAGGAACAATACTTACAATTAATGAAAGCAATCCCATCGAAGAAACGTTAATTCCAGTTGCTTGGTGAATGCTGTGGGTAAGACCCATTAACGGGTCCCAACCGCTGAACATTAAAATCATCAATATTGCTGAAAAAATCAAACCGACAATAATCCTATTGCGTTTTTCCTTTAAATCCTGTTGATAGATAGCTTCCTCATCTATTTCAGTTTGGCCTTCAACACCCAAAAGTTCAAAACCCAATGAAACTATAACCTCTTCTATCTCATCCAAGGTTACTTTTGATGAATCATATCTGATTCTTGCAGATTGAGAGGTCAAATCTGCCTTTACATCAAAAATGCCATCCAGACGGATTAAAAAATTCTCAACATTCATGGTACATGAAGCGCAATGCATTCCCTGAATTCTTATGGTCATTTCATCACAATGCAGATCAAAACCTAGGTTTTTGACCAAGCGCTCCATTTCTTCATATGAAATTTTTTTAGTATCAACTGTAATGTGTAGCTTATTTGAAGCCAAATCAGCATCAACTTCTTCTACACCTTCAATCTTTCCAAAAGTTTTATTTACACTTAAAACACAGGAAGCACAATGCATTCCCTCAATTGGTAAATCCATATGTTTATGCTTTACCATAACATCACAACCGTTCCAATTATATGAAACAATATATGGTTTTTAATCATTATAAAAGTTTAGGTAAACAAAAAAAAGTAATAAGTACCTCACATATACTTGATGTTAATGTCCTTGTGAGGAATTGTTCTCTTGAATCGCTTCTTAGGATATCCGATAATGAATGCTGAGTACATATGCTTATTTTTATCAATGGATGGGAAAAATTCCATCAATCTGTCATGGCCGATTTCATCAGCCTTAAGAATAAATAGAGAATAAAAACCGCCAAGTCCTAATGAATATGCAAGCAATTCCAAACGGGTATTGGCTATAACAGCACTTGTCTTATCAGTTGAAAATGTTAAAATTAACTGATGGCCCTGCCACAGTAAAGGATGATATTTTTTTGTTGAATTGTCTCTTATATAATCTCCAAATTCCTTTATCTTTAAAATGCAAGAATACCACAACTTCTGCAAGTTGTGGATGAATTGCACTATTGGGTGTACTGTCTTTTTTAATTAATTTTATTGTGTTTT
>NZ_OMWD01000030.1 GCF_900314695.1 uncultured Methanobrevibacter sp.
TAAAGAGATTTCAGAATATATAACATTTCCAAGAACTTTTGAAAAATACAGATGGTACAAGCCTATACTTGTTTTCATAATAGGTGCAATAATATATTTAATACTCAACCTAATATTAATTGCCGTTTTCTCTGCAATATACGGAGAAAACATTATGGCCCAACTCCTACGTGGAGGATATGAAGTCATGAACTCCGAGATAGGCGAAATCTATTCTCATTTGGCAATAGCCATCATGATTCCATCTTTGTACCTTGCAACTAAAATTGTTAAGGACAGACCGTTTTCCTCATACTCCTCTTCACGTGGAGGATGGAACACCCAACTCTACCTCAAGGCATTTATAATACCGTTTATTTTATTCCTTGTCGTTGGAATTATTGAACACGCAATACTGGGTAATGTGGGAAATTATCATTTTACAATACTGTTTTTTATAATCCTCCTAATTGTAGTGCCGATACAATGTATTGCTGAAGAATACGTATACCGTGGACTTCTTATGCAAACATTAGGATCATGGTTTAACATACCATTATTGGCAGTGATTCTCCAAGCCATAATCTTTGGATTCACCCACGGATACAATGGTATAGGAAACATTGGGACAATAATTTCAGGTTTAGTAATGGGATTTTTAGCATGGAAAGCCAATGGTCTGGAAGTCAGTTCCGCATTCCATACTGCAAATAACTTATCCTTCAGCTTACTGGTCATGTTCGGAATTCAATCCACAACCTCAACAATAGTAATGTCTGATTTAATAATTTCAACCATGAGTACTCTAATTTTCGGTATCTTACTTTATTACATCGGAAAGAGAAGCAACTGGTTTGGCGAGATTCCGGAAACCCCTCGGGAGGATGATTCTTAAATTGAGATACATCATCCATCTTTTAATCGATGACTTTGAATATAATTGTCGCAAGGATATTTTACTAGTTGTCTGATAAGTCGGAGTGATTGCTCACTCCTTTCTTCTCACAACGGCTGGTGTCAGTTTCCAAAAAAAAAACTACTCAAGCATATTGTTTAGCCAAAGCAAATTTATTCTATATGAAATGGGTTCGAAAAATAAGTTTTGAATTGGTGATGGCGGGTGTTAATGTTTTATGGAAATTCACTAGCTATCACATGATATTTATCACTAACAATAGCTACAAAGTATTTTATCTCACCTTTAACTTCTAATGTGTTATAGTCCACTTCTTTAAGATAATCTATTTCGTTAATCTCTTCAGGTATATCTGTTTCAACAATGCTGTACCATCCCATTATCATTAATGGTTTATCTTTTGGAAATTTCTTTAAAACTTCAATTAATAAATTTGTCGAATCCCAAATCAGTAAACTATTAATAGGCACTTTTAACCTAAATAATAAACATGAAAATCTTAGCTTTAAACGGTAGTCCAAGAAAAAAAGGTAACACAAATCGCATTTTAGACGAAATGATTAAGGGCTGCAGTGAAAACGGCCATGAAGTTAAAAAATACTTCCTGGACAAATTAGACATTAACCCATGCAGCGGATGTGAAATCTGTGCTAAAGGAAAAGACTGTAGATTCGAAGATGACGGAGCAGAAATCATCAATCAATTAGCTGAAGGCGCAAGTCTGATAGTGGCCTCACCAATATATTTTGGTCAAATGACCGCACAGCTCAAAACAATAATCGATAGATTCTATTCAATATTCAATAATCCAGATAAACATTTTGAAGGCAAAGTGGCTATAATATTTACCCATGCATATCCCGGGGATGATTTCTACAAGCCATACATTGATCTGGTAAAGGCTCAGCCGTTTGAAAACAACACCGAACTGGAAATTGTCGATACATTGGAAGTCGGCGGTGTAAAATACATTGGTGATGCTGATAAAGCAGCAGAAGCTCTTAAAAAAGCATATGAAATAGGATTGAAATTCTAATCCTATTTTTCAATGGCCCTATTGTGAATCCACTCACGATGCTTGCCAATATCTACCCTAATGATAACTTCAATCCAATCAAGGCCATCCAAGTAATTACCAAATGGTAACCAAGTAACTCACAGGTTACAAAAACGATTTATATACCTTAAAATAAACTATAAACAACAAACTATTAGGAGATTTAAAAAAATGAGCGATGTAATAAAATTTTTAGAAGAAAACTCTTTAATATATTTGGCAACTAGTGGACTTGACGGAAATGCAAAAGTAAGACCAATATTATTTTACTTTGAAGAAGACGAAAAACCATACTTCTGCACTGCAAACAACAAACCTATGTTTAAGGAATTAGATGCAAACCCTAACTGTGAAATGGTTGTTGCAACTCCTGAATTTGCATGGTTAAGAATCGCTGGAAAAGTAGAATTCACTGACAGCCTAAACTTAAAACAAAAAGTAATTGACTCCAATGAATTGGTTAAAGCATTATATGAAACTGCAGACAACCCATTATTTGAAGTATTCACAGTAACCGGTAAAGCAACTATTGCTGATTTCTCCGGAAACCCACCAAAATCCTACGAATTATAAAACCAAAAATAGAAATGAGGACATTTTACTCATTTCACAAATCTTTTTTTAAAAACAACATTAACATTAACGATTGCGATTTCAAAAGTTGTTTTCCCCCTGCACATCGATACATATGCAAGAGTTTAGAAAAGAAAAACATTAACAACCATTGGCGTTAATGTGAAATTCAAATCAGATAATTAAAGCAAAAGAAATCATCATTGATTAAATTAACACCAACATTAACATTAACGATAGCTGTGCCAGAACCACTTTAACATTAACGGCAGCCCTTTTGAAATAGAAACATGTTCTTGAAAAGTAGTTGATGAAGGTCTGAAGAATAGAGCTAAAAAATATATATTTTATTGAGGAACTAATCCCACAACAAGTTCCATAATTCACATTATATTACTTAACGATTAAGAATGTTAAAATCAAAATTAACAATGAATAATATTTAATTTCAATACTTAAAATATTTTTTCATAACCTAAAAGACGAATTCGCACTGTTCCGTCCCACAAAATGAGGACAGAACAAAATTTAAAATTACAATCAAAAAATTATAATAATCTGGTTTGTGTGTCAATGAAACTAGGTTCATTGACCTCCTTTACAACATCATCATCTTTAACTTCCCCAATCAGCAAAGGCGAATCGGGATTGTGCAACTTTTGGTTCTTTTTAACCAGCTTCATGTTGCTGTTGGCGTAACAGTATAGAAATTATCTACTACTTTTTTGATTTTTATTTCATTCATTACGAACGAATAATGCTTGAAAAGTAGGTGAATTATCTACTACTATTTTTAATGAATTTTGTTTCATAAGTAAAGAATCAACCCGGTTCCATCAATTGACAAGCAAATTTATCATTTCATTTGAAGTTAAAATTTATCCTTCATTTTTAAATAATACTTCATTTATTTGAAGTAACAGTATTAACTACATCTAAATGAAGTACTTCAAATTGATAATGAAAAAAATTAAAAAATTAGATTAATGGCTTAGGACTTTGAGTGAAATCCTGAGGATACTTTTTTTCACATAATCCATATCCAATATATTCCAATCTTTCATTGAGCAATCTTTTTCCATTTTCGGTCACTGCATACAATGGAACTTTTTTTCCAGCGTAATATGGTTTTCTTTCTTCAGCAGTTTCCCGTATGTTTATGGAGGAGCATCCTGAAATCACATCAGCATAATCAAATAACATCTCCGCCTCTTTTTTGGAAACGTTGGTTGTATGTGCTACGAAAATATATATGTTGACATATTCAGGTTTTGGATATTGCCTTAAATCCCTAACCATTTCTGTTGGAATAATTGTTATTGCAATGTTTTTATATCCTCTTTCAATTGCCATTTCAAGACCTTTTAATGGATTTAACTCTGCAGTTTCAGGATTTAAAACATTTTCTCTTCCAACTTTATCCATGACCTCATCAATTGGAGTGGTGCTTATCAATGCGGAAACTCTTCCTCCAACTCCCTGAACAAGTTCTGCATCATCAATCAGCAATGTCCCGACTCCTTCACATGCTCCAACCACACAATCAACATTCCCATTGATTATGTTGGTTTTTAATGTTTCACTGGTTCCAAAGCTCATTGTGTCTTCAACATCAATTGACCTTTGTGGGGTGCACATCCCAAATTCATCTATTCTTTTGTTAATGTTGGATTTGATAAATTCTTTTGTCAAATCACCATTATGCTGACCATTGTCAAATATGGAACAGTAATCAACTACCGGTTCTCCAATGTAGGTTATTTTTCCGTTTTCTATTACGACTTCAGCTTTTCCTAATGCTTCAATTACATGTCTATCATTCATACAATCACCAGATAACAAATGTTATATACAATGCTTTTTAAATAGATTTTGTAAGGAAAAACTCACAATAGGTCAAAAAGATGAAAAAAATTAAAGATTACGATGACAATTGCCCCATAGATGATACATTGAAATTGATATCAAAAAAATGGGTGATATTTATCATCAGAGATATATTCTTAGGAAAAAAGCAATTCAGCGAATTTTTAGAAGAAAAAACATTGAGCAACAGAGTATTGACAGACACACTCAAATTTATGGAAGACAATGATTTAATTACAAAACAAGTTTTTGAAAATGACATCAAAACTGAATATTCACTAACGCAAAAAGGATTCAATCTAAACAAAATTCTCTATAATATGCTGGAATACGGCCTCAATGAAGTAAACAGCGGAAATTTATCTGAAAAACAAAAAGAAGAATTATTAAATGAATATGAAACACTTTTCAAAATCAATGATTAAATTATTATTTAACGGTTTTACTGATTTTACTTGTGAATTTGCATAACATAATATTTTAAATTATATAATGAAAATTTATCATAATTTTTACAAATATTATCAGTATACAATTTAAAAAAGCAAATGTTTATATTTATAAATAATAAATTAGTATATAGTTATGATAATTCGTGAGACTTATTTGAAAAAAATTCGTAAATTCATTGATGAAGAAGAGATAAAAGTTATCACAGGCCTTAGAAGATCAGGTAAAACCTATTTTTTAAAGCAAATAATAAATGAACTTAAAGAAAATGGAATTAATGATAGCAATATAATATATCTCCCGTTAGAATCTGCAAAGTACGATAAAATTAAAACACATGAAGACCTGAACAATTTTATTTTTAACGAAACACAAAACGTTGAAGGCAAAATTTATTTATTCTTTGATGAAATCCAACTTATTAAAGACTGGCAAAAAAGCATTAATGCATATAGGATTGATTTAGATGCTGACATTTATATAACTGGCTCAAATTCGGAAATTTTATCCGGAGAGCTCGCAACACTACTTTCAGGAAGATACATTAAAATAGAAATGTTTCCTTTTTCTTTTAATGAAATTTTAGAATATCATAAAATGAAAAATGGGCAAATAACTTCAAATGATGAAATAAAAATATTTAATGAATATATGAAATATGGCGGTCTTCCAAGAACTCTAAATTTCAATGAAGAGGAAAAAATTGATTATTTAACTGATATTTTCTCAACAATTGTATTGAAGGACATTATATCAAGAAACAACATTCGTGATGTTGTATTTTTAGAAAGACTGATTAAATTTATAATAGTAAATACCGGTGAAATTTTTTCTGTTAACTCCATTCGAAATTTTTTAAAACATGAAGGGATATCTGTTTCAACAAATACAATTAGCAATTATCTAAAACAAATTGAAGACGCATATATTATAATTAAATCTAAAAGAGAAGAAATCAAAACTAAAAAAATATTAACAACAAATGAGAAGTACTATTGTATCGATCCAGGATTTTATGAAATCCAAACAGGATTTAATAAATCAAGAGGAAAAATTTTAGAAAATATTGTTTTTTTAGAACTTCTTAGAAGAAATTACAAAATTACCATTGGAAATATTGATGGACTTGAAGTGGATTTTGTATGTCAAAAACCTAACAAAACAATATATGTCCAAGTATCCGAAAGTATATTGGATGAAGCTACCCGAAATCGAGAGTTTAGAAGTTTGGAAAAAATTAATGATAACTACCTTAAATATGTGGTAACACTTGATAATTGGGATTATTCAAAAAATGGAATACACCACATGAATATAATTGACTTTTTAAAAGATACAAACATCTGAAAAATGTAACTTATTCGACAATTTTCCATGAAAAAAATACTTTAGAACAACCTAGTTTGAGAATCAATATAGCTGGGTTCATTGACTTCATTTACAACATCTTCATCTTTAACTTCCCCAATCAGCAAAGGTGAATCCGGATTATGCAACTTTTGGTTCTTTTTAACCAGCTTCATGTTGCTGTTGGCATAACACACTTCAAATTATCTACTACTTTTAGTGAAATTTGTTCGATACAACACGAACAAAAAAAATTAAAAAGTAAATGAATTATCTACTACTTTTTAGTTAGGTTTGTTTTATAGTTAACGAACAAATATTACTTACCAAATGCTCTCGCTAAAATCCTATAATATTAAAAAAATAGAAAGTGATATTATGGACAACGAGTTAATTGAAGAAATACATATTATGAAAAATCACAGTGAGGGAACGGAGCGAATCTACAAACACGCTGTGAAAAAGTATACTGAATTTTGTGGAATGAGTTTGAAAGAACTCCTAGACGAAGCAGAAGCAGAAGAGGATGCAGGTATAAAATGGAAACGCAGAAAATTAAAAAGAAGACTGTTGACATTTAGACAATATCTTCTTGACAATTTTTCATTGAATACTGTAAAAGCAATGTTCACACCTATACTTGTAATCTACAGGTATTATGAAATTGAACTTTTCGAATTGCCTCCAATAAATAAAAAAGCTGCAAACACATCTACACCCATACAATTTGAGGACCTGCCAGATAAGGAAATCATCAGAAAGGCCGTAGATGTGGCTACACCAACAATTAAACCTATCATATTATTTATGGCATCGAGCGGTTGTGCCAGAATGGAAACACTAAACCTGACAATCGGAGATTATATTGAGGCAGTAAGTGAATACACAAACGAAACCAATATCTTTGATATAATTGAGGATTTGGGTAACTGTGAAGGCGTAGTTCCAACATTTCACATCAAAAGACAAAAAACAGGAAAACATTTTACCACATTCTGCAGTCCTGAAGCAACTCTTGCAATAAACAATTACCTGCTGTGGAGAATAGACTCTTTACTTGATCGCCGTCGACTTTTTAAGGTAGACCCTAATTATTTTACACATGGCTTTTCACTTGTAAATGAAAGATTAAACTTAGGTAAAGTAGGTAACTACAACCGTTTCCGCAGCCACATGCTGAGAAAGTTTCATGCAAGCGCATTGTACAATGACGGCATGCCAATGGAAAAGGTAAATGAATTGCAGGGAAAGGCTAAAAACCAAACTGATACTGCTTACTTTATGGCCAATCCTGATGATCTGAAAGAAGAATATATTCAGCATTTACCTGCACTTACCATGAGCAAGGAGATTGAAAAGATTACCGTCAAATCTCCAGAGTTTATTAAGATGGAAAAGGAAAATGCAGAGTATAAAAAACGAATGGACGGTATTGATGAAGAAATCAGACAGCTTAAAAAGGAAGTCTTAATGAATATCAAATAAAAATTATTAAGTTGAAAATGTAAATTATACATTTCAACATTTTTTCTTATTTTTTTCTAAACACCAATTTTCAAAACACCGATGATTATTTTTTTAGGGTGTACAATTTAATATAAAATAACTCTTTCTACTGAATATTATTCATTAAAATAAGAATAGTAATGTTTATATATTCATTTTGACAAACTATGATTAGCCATTACTAACTGAAAGCAATTTTACGAAGTGAGAACAATTTTTCACACTCGTACAACTTTTTTTAGTACGGCTTGAAAATCAATATCTGGAGGTAAAATATCAAAAAAAGCAATGAGAAAAAAAGATTATGATAAAGGATTATACAAAAATAATTTTTCGTGGACAACGAGTTATATTATTTTTTAATATAATCCTAATGGGTCAGTAAGAAAAATAAAAATAATTAGACACGTCGCCAAACGATGTTAAAAATTAATACTTTTCAAAACTTAACCCAATATTTAGTTTATTTTAAGGAATATATAAATATTTATACATTTTAAATTAAAAGACTTATTTTACTCTAAATATCCGGTAAATAATTGAAAACTATTTTTAACAACCTACTATTTTTATTTCAAAGACTTCTGACCCACATTGAGTTTTAGATTGTTGAATATACACCCAGAAGGGAAAAAACAGGAGATAAAACATAATGTGTGAAGTAATTAAACCCAAGCCCAATGAAATAATAATTTTCAATAATTTCAGGGCACTTGAAGAATGTATTGCTGAAATTCAGGAAAACGAAAACATTCAAAGTGAAAGGGAATTTTTCAAGTCATACAGGATCAAGATAATGAAACTTGATTAACGCCAGACGGATGAACAACTTTAAAACATTAACAGGAGTCTTAATTATGATAGAAATGAAAGACATTGACGGAGAACCTCACGTTATAGTTCCAAAAAACATATGGGACAGAATGTGGGATTTATTTAATAAAATTGAATCAGGTGAATAGTATGAATAGCTATTCACCATTTTCAAAACATTGCATTAACGGAGATGATCAAATGACAACCACCGTTAATCAATTCCAAGATAATTACCATGGCATTTTAACTCACAATGGCGAGATTAAAGTTGCCAAATGCGATGTAGAACAAACAATCCTCCATATTGATGACAACGGTACTGTATTAGTTAAAGGCAGTAAAAAAGCATATGTTACCCAAATTCATGCAAAGCTATTGTCATTAATGCACTATGCTGCTGAAGGTGATATTGGATTTGTAAAATTCAGAAGAGGCGAAGCATATATTGTTGGATTTAGGAAAAATAAAGGAGCTAACAAAAATGTCTAAACCAGTTAGATTATATCCTAAACCTGAACCGATGAACCTCAATCCACGATTAATATTAATTGGCAGCATATTATTTGCTTTAGTGATAGGTTGGATTGGAATTGTAACAAGTACTGTAGGATTATAAAAAGGTGATAAAATGGTTAAAGCCGAAATTATAGAAAGTCCAGAAGTTTCTAAAGAAACCGGAATAATAGCTACCGATAATGTTCCAAATGTTGATGTAGCTATTGAACAATGGGACGCTTATCAAAAACTCTGTAAAGGATTATTAAATGAAACAGATTATCAGGAAATTATTGTAAAAGAAAAAGATGAGAATGGAAACTACGTTAAAGTGAAAAGACACTTTAAGAAAAAATCAGCATGGCAAAAGCTATCACGTGCATTCAATGTTGACACCCACATTGTTGACCGGGACATTGAAAGAACAAAAATGGGAAGAGTAAGAGAAGCTTACTATTGCATTAGAGCAACATTACCTAATGGCCGTAGTGTTGAATCTGATGCATTGTGTTCCCGTTCCGAAAAAGGAAAAGACAAAGTGAGCGATCACACTATAATGTCTACTGCAAAGACACGTGCTACCAACCGTGCAATAGCTGAACTGATAGGTGCTGGAGAAGTTAGTGCTGAAGAAATGACAGCTGAAAAAACAATCCAAAGCCAATCAAAATTTTTAAAAGAGGATAATAGCTAAATCCTCTTTAACATTTTTAAATGAGATGATAAAATGAGTTTTAATGATAAACAAACTATATTCACAGATACACAACTTGATTATGAAGAAATTGTAGAAATTCCAGACGGATATGAAAAAGCAGAATTAAAAGACTTTGAAGATGGTAAACTCCTAACCGGCAGGCCAGAAATGTCTTCTGTAACTTCATACACCTTTGATGATGACGGTGAAGAAAAAACAGTTAACAGATTCAAATTATACATCTTCCAGGATGATGACCAATTGTATATTGAAATCAATGTTAACCTCAAAAACGATGGTGACATTCACAAAAACATTCGTAAAGGCAGTGTATTATTTGATTTCATTACCAGTATTCTTGAATTGGAAAATACAGGTTCAGTTGGTAAATCCAATATCATCAGAAATGTTAACCTTGCTGAATACCGTGAGTTTGTAAATAGATTAGGTGAGATGACTATTCAGGTTAAGGAAAAAACCGGAAGCTATGTCTATTACAGTTTCATTGTACGTGATGTCCAGGTGAAATAGCTATATTGAATGGAGTAAACTCACAATGGCAAGCGGTAAAGCACTGTTGAAAAAATACATTAAGGACAATCATTCCGAAGAGATTGAAAAGCTCAAATCTCAAAATAAACAGTGTAAAGTCAGTATTGATTATGAAAGCCTGAATCAGTTCCTAATTGAGCAGTCTGGAAAAGATTTCTGGAAACATCAGATTTATGAATTTATTGATCAGATGGAAGAAATTTTCAATACTGGCAATGTTGCCTTGAAATTCATGAATGTGCCTGAAAGAGATAATCTCCATGATTTAGATGCCACAAGCAATAACAAATGGATAAGCACCAGAGCCATGATTAAAAACATAACGGATGTAAGAGTTGATTTGAAACAAGCATGTTACATATGCAGAGAATGCGGAACAATAAACCTGGTTAACATTAACGACCCCAATCAGGCAGAAGTGATTCCAAAATTCTGTAAGAACAACCAATGTGCAGGAACCAGTAAATCCATGTTTTTTGATAAAGACAGTAGTATTTACAGGAATTACAGATTACTAAAACTGGAGGAACCTTTAGAGTTAAGAGGTGGTGGAAGCACCAGAGAATTCAAAGCTATTGTACTGGATTATCTGGCATCACCATTTCATAACCTGAAAGTAGGGGATGTTGTTAATGTAACTGGTATTTTCAAAATCGAACCCCGTAAAGTCAAAGGCAGAAGTGATGGACATGAATTCATTATACATATTCACAACATCACTCCTGTAGATGATGTTTTTGAAGATTCAAGAATATCTGAAGAAGATATAAAAGAAATAATTAATCTATCTAAACAGGATGATATTTTTGAATTATTATGGCACAGTTTAGCTCCTGAAGTTTACGGTTATGATATGATAAAGAAAGGTTTGATTCTTCAATTATTTGAAGGCAACAGACCAATAAATGATAGCTTCAAATCCAGCATGATGGACAGGTGGACAATTCACGTACTATTGATTGGAGACCCAGGAATAGGAAAATCCCAATTAATACAATCCATGAAACAGAGAGCACCTAAAAACATTACAATATCCGGAACAAATACATCACAGGCAGGATTGACAGTATCAACCGTTAAAGATGAACTAACAGGAACATGGACAATGGAAGCCGGTGCAACAGTACTTGCAGATACAGGCGTATTATGCATAGATGAATATGACAAGCTTTCACCGTCAGCACAGAAGAGTTTGAACGAACCTATGGAACAATCAAGTGTTAGCTCAGCAAAAGCAGGACTCGTTCAAGTCATGTCAGCTAGAACATCAATACTTGCAGGTGCAAATCCAAAGTACAGCAAGTTTGACCCCTACAAATTATATCGAGATCAACTGGACATACCCGAATCAAATCTATCACGTTTTGATTTGATATTTGTCCTAACAGATGAAGTTGATAAAGAAAAGGATTCCAAACTTGCAGATGCATTGCTCAATAAGGATTTCATTCTTGATGAATCTGAAATTTTAGATATTGATTTGTTTAAGAAATATATCACATGGATGAAGGCAAATTGCTTTCCCGTTTTAAGTAAAGATGCAAAAATATTGCTTAGGGAATTTTATGTCAATACAAGAAAAACCGCTTTGGAAACAAGTGACGGAAAACCAATCACACCAAGGGATTTGAAAGCTTTGGAGAGATTAACAATAGCTAGAGCAAAATGTGAATACAGACAAGAAGCTACAATAACAGATGCTATTGAAGCTATTGATATCTATAAAGAAGCATTAAGCGGTTTAGGATTAACATTAGCAACAGCCGGTGCATTACATGGAATTCATTCACAAGATGAATTAAGCGTTATATCTGATATGGAGAATATGATAAAAAGCAATATAGCTATTGAAGGCACTCCATTATCTGCTGAATCATTGAAGCATTTGGAAATGGAGTGTGGCATGTTATGTCATGAGAAAGGTATTAATCGTGAGGGTATTTTTGACATTGCATATTCAAATGTGAAAAAATCTCTATAAGGTAACTTTTGAAATCATGGCCATATGGTCATAATGCCCATATGGTCATAATATTTCAAAACCCCTGACACCTTTTTGAGAATTGAGTATTACCAATGGAAGCTGAAAGTATGAGTAAGAAAAGTTTAAAGATTAGTATTGAAGAAGAAGTTTTAGAAAAAGCAAAAAAACATATACCTAATCTATCTGGATTTGTTGAAGAATGTCTAAAGCATTACTTCGGTTATGCAGATGGAATATTCCCTATAGGAAACGTTAATGAAATCACAGATAAGATTGGTAGATTGCAAGTAGAATTGTTTTTAATTAATCAAAACTACGATGCTGAAGAAAGTAGGAAAAATGCAGAAAATGAAGAAAGAGATAAAGCCTGGAGATTCCTCTGGAATGATTTTAAACCAAGTTTAATTCCGGATGAAACTCTATTAGAAAAAGCTATTGAAGTATTAGGAATCAATGGCGAAGAATTAGAAGATATTCTTGACTGGGTTTACATAACTGACATTAACGTTAACACTAACTCCTGGCAAGAAGTATTAAAAGCATATAATGAAAATAAAAACGAATAATAATTTAAAGTGTTATGTGGAATACTACTTTTCCACATTAACTCTTTGTTGCTATTTTTATAGCTAATTTGACCATTTACGGCTTAAGTCAGTGTCATTAAATACAGTTTTTTCTTGACATTCTTTTAACTCACTTATGTTATCTCTAAAGAATTTTAAGCAGAAATCTTTTTTTGCATTGAAATTATCACAGTTTAAATGAATATTTTCCTGACAGTTATCGCAACCAATATCAGTACCTTCTTTGTTTTTACAGGACAATTCATCGTTATCATCAAGATAACGGTATTCACAGTCGTTAAATATTATATCATTCATAAAATCCAAATCCTCAATTTTTTTAATGTTTAATTATATTTTATCATATTACAATCTGTTAATAAGAGAATAAATAAATTATTATCCCAATTATAATTTATTTTTATGTAGAATACCATTTATCCACATCAACTCTTTGGCTTTGGGTTTCATTAGCTATTTTTTCATATCCTCCGGTGAACGCCACTACACAGTCATCATGAATGGCTTCATTAGGATATGCAGTTATTTTTTCCAGAAATTCCATCGCCCATTTTTTGGTGAACCCGGTCGAATCCTTTCCAACAAGGAAAATTCCCTTCTTTTGAATATCAGCTGAAACTCTTCTTGCACGGTCAACTTTGTTTTCTCTTGAGTTACCGGTGCCCGTAGCGAATCCTCTTCTGTTCAGTTCATCTATAATTAGTAATCCGAAGTTTTTGCCTGTGCTTCCGTCAAGTTCAATGTATTGTACATCTGACTTGTCACGTGCGGCAGTATTTAATATTTCATTGATCAGGTTTCTGGATTCCAATTGAAATTCATATGAATCAAGAATATAAATATTTCCTGTGAGATCTTTAGCAAGCAGAACACCAGCTGTAAAATCCGGATCACTTCCTTTCAACTTATCATCATTCAATACTTCAGTAGCTGCAAGATCCCAATATCTGATAACTTTAACGATTGGTATTTTCATGTATTCATCATGAGAAATCAAATGGAAGTCTGATTCATCGAATAGCTGACCTTTAACTGAAGCATACCAGTTACCGTTCATTAACTGCTCACGTGTTACTCTATCCAATCCCATCAGGTATTCTTCATAATCTTTCCTGTCCAGATAAACATTATCTAGATAGCTGGAACTGATGAATCTGATTTGTGATTTATCCTGAATATCCGTATCTATTTTTTCTATGAATCTTTCACGCACCCATTTGTTTCCACGTTTACCTGGATTACTGGAGCACATCAGCTGTGTGGGAAGTTTGTTATCTTTTGTTTTCCTAACTCTGGACCTCATGTAAATGTATTTGAATCTTTCAAGCTGTGTCAGCTCATCAATTCCTATGAACTGATATTCAGAACCCTGATAAGTATCAAGGTCATTGATGTTTCTCAAATATCCAAAGGTTAGTGAATTTCCATTGGGAAATGTCCATGAATGTTCGGTTCCATCCCACTTCGGTTTGATGTTTGCATTATTTTGAACTTCCTTTCGATTTAACCACTGACTTGCTTTATGAATTAAAGCTCCTTTACGCTTCAAGTCAGATAAAGTACGTCTCAAGATGAGGGCATGATATTCATTAACATCATCCTGAACATAAAACAATGCCCTCATCAACAGACTTGTTGATTTGGAACCGCCTGCAGCACCACCAATCAGGACTTCCTTTTCTCTAACCAGTATCATCTCCGCCTGCTTTGGAAATGGGGAGAATGGAATATACGGATTCTCATATACGCACTTCTGAAGAATAGCTTTATCTCTAGCATCCAGATAGAATTCACCTTTTTCATCATACATTGTTATCATCAATTTGTTTTGCGAGGATTTCTATTTCATTCATGATGTCCTTTTGTGAGATTTCGATTTTCTTATCTTCCAGTTCAAGAACTCTATTTTTGAACAGCCTGTCCATTTCATCCTTGAATAATCTGTTTTTGGCTTCAAATGCTTTAACGGACAATTCCAGATATCTGATTTTAAGTTCGGTAATGTCAATTAAATATCTGGCCAGATTTTTTTCATTGGCATTGTATCTTACTTCCTGATCCAGCTTTTCAAAGTTTATTTCAAGGCCAACCGCATTTTTAGTTATCTTATCTAAATTTTCCAAACCTGTTTTAATGTCGGTAACCTGTTGCTGGAGGATAGAATCAATAGCCAAATCAATATTGTCCTCATGAACATTATTGTCTGTTATCTGTTTTTGTGTTATGGCCCTGTTTGTCAATGCTTCCTTTTGTCTGGCTCTTGGGTCTTTGTCATTGTCTGTCAGATGATATTTCTTTTTGAATCTTGAAAATGTTGCTCTGCTTACTTCAAGTTTGTGTTCCTCATCCAGCCATCTTCTGATGCTTTCATCTGTTGCCCCTGAAGTTTTCATTACTTGAATTTCGTCTAAGAGTGTTTCCAGGAAATCTCCTTTTGTTAGTTTCAATCCTGCTTTGAATTCCTTAAATGTTGTGAGTGAAACTTCACGGTCATATTTTGTTTTTAGGAAGTTTATGATTTCCTTGTTGCTCATTGCCTTCCTGCAGCAGTTGATGATTTCCTGTTCGTGACGATCTAAAAAATAATGGATATCTGAATTTACTCGACTCATAGTGATGGTTCTCCTATAAATCCCTTAATTCTCTTTCAAGCTCCTGTTTTCTCTCTTCAATTAACTTGTATTCCCTTTGTTTCATAATCCTTTCATAATTGGGATTGTTGTGTATTAGTGTTATGGTTTCCTGTGCATCTCCGATAGCTATTAGCATAGCTCCAAGTTCGTATGCATCCTTGTGTGTAAAACTAGATTCTTCTACTATTTTTTTGAGTGTAATTTCAACTCTTGCGCTGATGTTGGTTTTTTCCGGTAACATAATACATATTTTTATTATGTATTATATATAAAATTTTATTATAAAAAAAATATAAAAGTAATAATAAATATTACTTTCACAAATGAAAAATAGTTTTTATTTAAGAGTTATATACGTGAGATATATTTTTTGAAGCTATTCATCATCGCCCATTTCATCAAGTTCCTTTTGTAAGTCATGGATTTGCATTTCCTTGTAGAATCTTTCGAACTTGCCTACTTCAATGAGATAAGATGAAACTTCAAGAGCATCTCTATAGGTATAATTGGACTCTTTGATAATTTGCTTTTTGTCTTCATCCATGTAGGATGAGGTATTATTTATATTGGCCATAGCTATTACAACCGGTATATAATAATTAATATAATATTTTATTATTTCAATTATATAAAATTATCATATCAAGTTATATTTTTTCTTTGATTTTAAAAATTTTATTAATTATTATTCTTAATAAATTCATATATCCCTTCAATAACTTCTTTTGCAGCATCAGAAAGGTCATCGTAACTATCTGTAAAATCTGGTTCCCTATAGCAGAACCTTTCTTTTAAAGTATCCTCATTAAAGAAATTATCAGGTATTTCACCAGTGATTATTCTCTCCCTAATAAATTTATAAAAATTCGATTTTTGATATTCTTCTTCATCAAAATCTTCTGTGATTCCTAATTTTCTTATTTCCCTAAGACTATTCAATATTTTTATTAAAACACCTTTTGAAATTAAATTTTCAACTTCTTTAACATTCAATATTTTATAATTGGTGTAATTCATATCATTAAATAATGCCTTATTTTTTTCAGATTCTTCTTCACTATCAAAATCTAATATCGTATAAATCCTTTCTTTTTCTATTGAATTGAATTCTTTAACTGTTTTTAAGGTTTCTTTACCTCCACCCCTTAAAAATGAGTAGTGAATTCCTTTTTTGAATATTGTCACATCAGGGTTTTCATTTTTTAATTTTTCTTGATATAACTTAAGATAAAAATCATAATGCACAATATCATATGACCCTTCAACTAATATTGTACAATTATTTGCCAATACAGAAGAAGGAAGAGCACCTAATTTTTCTAGTGTTGGAAAATGATTAAAATCAACTTTTTCAACAATGAATTCATTAATTGGACTTTTTTCACTATTAATGGATTTATCAAATGAATAAATAGAGATGTCTCTATTTTCAAATTGCATGTCTAAAAAATGATTAGAGTGTGTTGTAAAGAAAAATTGAAAATTTTCAAAACGTGGGCCTAATAATGTTTCAATTAATGTTCTTTGCAAACTTGGATGAAGACCAATTTCAGGTTCCTCAATAAATACTAACACGTTTGTATTCTGTCTTTTTGATAAATCTAAATATAAAAATAGGGGCAAGGTTATTAAAATGATGGATTGTATTCCATCTCCAAGATTATATATTGGCCTTTCTTTTTCATCCCCTATTTTAATAGTTAAAACATCATCTTTAACTTTTGGAATTAATGCAACTTCTTTTCCATCGAAAAATGTTTTAGATAAATACTTTTCGTATTCGCGAATCATTTCTCTTTGTTCTAAATCGCCTAATAAATAGTTTTTTACAGAGTCATAGAATTGTAAACCTGTGATAATTGAATGCTTTGAATAATATTTACTGTTTTCTATAAGGTCTTTTAGACCCAATACTCTTAATCCACCTTCATCATCTTTTTTCAAAAAATCATTAACATCAATTATTATATTTCGTTCATCCGGAAAATAATCATTTTTTATTCTTTCGGCATATAAATCATTAGTGTGGTCTTCTGATTTGAAGTCTGAAGGAAGTAACGGTATTAATCCCCTCAATGAAGGAATATATATTCTATAAAAATTATATCTAAATAAATTATCATCAATTTCAATTTCATTGAAAAATTTTTTAAAGATTTCATTGCATTCATGTTCATAGCTCATAGGTTGCTTTTTGAAGTCATTATCACTATTACTATAAATTCTTATTAAATCTGGCCAGGGATTTGTTGCTTCTTCAATAAATTCAATGCCATGTAAACTTTTAAGAATGTTTGATTTTGCTCGTCTTTGGTCTTGAGAGTCTAAAAAGCCATTCTTTTTATTAATTGATTTTTTAAACTCTTCAGATTGTTTTAAAAAAGTTTCAAACTGTGGGTCGTTAGGTAAAAATTTTAAAGCATAATCTTTATCCACATAGAATAATGACCTCATAAATCTGCTTTTACCAGTATTGTTTGCACCTACAAAAATGTTAACCCTAGACAAGTTCATTAACCAGTCTTTATTAAGAGAGTTTATAATTGTATAATCATCATTTTCTATTTTTAAATCTTTAATAATGCTCATTTTTATCAACAATTAATTTCTTTTATGTATATTTATTTTTATATTCTTAAATAAAACTTTCATAAATTCAATTAATTTAATCAATTTAAATTTTTTTAATGACTAAAACTTCAAAGTCATATTAAAAAAAGAAAAAGAGTTAACATTAACGTTAACTACTGTATAAATCAGTGAAAATCCATGATGGATCATATGCTATGAGATAACCATCCTCACACCAGATTGACCTTACATTTCCTGAAGTCGTATCTGCTACTGCAGCAGGATCACGGTTAATCCAATTTCCTCCAGTATGCTTTTTATGTTTTAATCTTAATCTGATATGACCGGTTCCTGAAACTCGGCATTTTACATGGACAAACTGCACATCATAACCTAAGCTTTTAGCTATACGATAATAGACCTGTCCCCAGTCCACACAGTTGGAACCTTTACCTGCCTTAGCATCATTGATTGTTTTCTTGTCTGTTTTTTGTGAATCAAAGTATTTCATGTACAATTTTATTTTAGCTATCACTGCTAAAGCCTCATCAATGGTGTTTCCCTTGAAGTTGAATGCCTTGACAAATAGCTTCATTGTGGAATCATTGTAATCTGGCAATGTTGATTTTCTGTATACGATTGCAGGAAGTCTTCCGTTTGCCCTGATGTATGCTTCCACCCTTATGGCCATGTCCACATATTCTGCCTTGTCAATTTGAGTTCCGTCTTTTAGTGTTACATAGTTTGGAAGGAAATCCAAAGATTTATTATCTTTGATTAAATCCATCACATACATTGCAACCAGTTTATTATTACCCAATTTTTTGGCTTTCTTTTCTATATCTGTGCAACTGCCTTTCAATGTTAGTATCTGATAAAAGTCACGTTTTTTGTATTTCTTTTTATTTTGAATCAGCCAGTAACATATGGAGTTCATTGCCTGGCAAAAGCTTGTCCAACTAATATTATCTTTTTTATTATCTTTCATATTATATTATTTATATATTATAGCTATTATATTTAATGCAATACAATCTAATAAAAAATTCACACTAACTTATAATAGTTAGCAGTATTTTGATTTTGCTTTGTTTAAATTAGATTGATTATAAATTACCGTTAACCAAATAAATAATAAAATTTTCATTATGTCCTGAACATATAAAGTTAATATTTACAATTAATATATAATTAATTATAATAAGTAATTTTAATAATTTATAAAATTATTTTAGAGGGTTTAAAAATGGTTTATCCAGATTTCATTAAAAAACAAATGGAACAACATGAAAAATCAAGAAAACAACTTTTAAAAGATGTTGAAAATATTAAGGCAATGCAAATAAAATTAATGTCTCCAACTTATGCGCTATTAAACGGAAGTGAATTGAATGATACAAGAGATAGCGTATTAGATTTACAATCAAAATTAAATGCTATTAATTCTAGTTCTTCAGATGTTTATAATAAGTATATTAATGATCGTGAAAAAGTCCATAAACAAGTTAAAGAAATGGCGGGAAAATTAAATATTCCACAACAGTCTATTCAAACAATTTCAGAGTCCTTAAAACCTATTAACACACCCACCCCATTGGAATTAGTTGTTAGTATGGATATTCCTAAATTACAATTGGAAAAAATTGACAAAGAATTTTATGAAACTGATTGGAATGAAATTAAAGAAGAATCAACAGTAAACAGTCATACAAATGATCTTTATACTACAAATTTCGTTAATGAAAATCCTGAAGAATTCATGTTAAATTTATATGGATTCATTGAAGAAATAGATGATACTGAGTTAACTTCAATTTTTACCCAAGATTTTTTAAAGGAGGTTACTAGAAGTTGGTGGATTATTCCAAGGTTAGAATTAGATGATTACAAGAAGTTATCCCAAAGAGGTGTAAACAATAATGATTTAAATCAGTTAATATTGTCTGAATATTATACTAATCCCGAATTAATTTATACTTTAATAGATTCATGGAATATTAGTAATGAAAAGCGTTTAAACATTATTATACAAGCATTTGATAATTATTGTGAAGGTAACTATGAAATTTGTGTGTTAACATTATTATTGCAAATTGAAGGATTGATGAGAGATAAACTTCAACTAAAATTAACTGGTGGAAAACTAAGAAATAAATTGGAAAAAAAATTAGATGTTTACATTGAAGAAAATTCTAGTGATTATACTCCATGGGGTCTTTTTTTAATTAAATCATTTAAATCATATCTTTGGTGTGTTTTAAACCCTTTAGATAATGAAGTTAATTTAGTAGAAGATACTGAAGAAATTAATAGAAATATTTCTGCACATGTTGGTTTTGTTAATGCAGACCAAAAGATTGCAATTAGATTATTTATGATTATAGACACACTAATGTTTTTATTGGATTTAATTTAATTCTATTTTTTGAAAAAATACATTAATTTTAGTTCAATAATTAGCATTATAAAGAAAATAACTTAAAAAATTAATTGAATTTTCTTGCATTTCTTGTATTTATTCAATTGAAAATAGTATCTATAAGACCATATTTATTATTTCATTTGAGTGTGGCATCATTATCCAAAATAAATAAAAAATAATTGAAAAATCATAATAAAGTTTCCACTTCATTAATGAATTTTTCAGCCTGTAAAATAAGTTCTTCAGCATCTTCTTCTGTAAAAGTTTTTGAATAACCGTAACTGGAATTGTTTCTAGTTTCACGGGCATCATAAAGGTATCCATAGGTTTTCTTGCTAAGCAATCCTATTTTGACGTATTCCTTGGCAAGTTGTCTTAAGGTTCCCTCATGGGTTTTTGGGGAAATGCTCTTTTTAAGAAGTAATGCCAAAGCAGATGAATACATCGCATAATAGGACATGGTGACTGAGTCCCTATATTGTCCGCCTTCATATAACATTTTACTTGAGATTAACTGACTTTTTAACATTGATTGCATCTTTTGGATTATCCAATTACTACACCTTCTTTAAGTACGTTAGTTAAGAATGGATAATCTTCTACTTTTTGGAATTCGTCTTCTGTCATTAATCTTGGGGATATAACTTCATCTTTTTCTAGAATTATATCCATGGCGATTTTGTGGATTTCAGGTTTGATTTTATCTGCAATTGGAGATACGATTAAGATATCGATGTCTGACTCTTCGCTGTCGTCTCCACGAGCTACAGAACCGAATAACATTATTAATTTAATGTCATCTGATTTGATGGTTTCTGCAAACTCCTTGGCTATTTTAATTCTATCATGCACGAAAATCACCCAGTACAATAAGTAATTTATTATATTGAATTTATTTATAATAAATATATTGTTGCGACAATCCAAAAATACTGAGATTATCCAAAATCATTCAATTGAATGATTACACAAGTAATTATCTGTTTTAAGAAGTATTTAAGTCTTTATATATTAAACAAAGTAAATATTGCCTCCTATTTATAAAATTATATAGTTACAGCAATATTTACCTGCCAATATTATAATGGCTTTGAGATAACCTTCACCCTTCCGTTTACAATCTTATAATCGTATCTTCGATAGAGTGATATGTTACTCATTGCCTTGATGTATTCAAACTTCAGAAAGTCCGGATTGTCCTTATAATATGCTTGTCTTGTCTTGTTCTTGCCACGGCCGTGAAGCAGATCAACGCTGTCCATGCCCAAGAGATTCCCTTCAAAAGACCCTTGAGTGAGATACGTTGAGTTGAACTTCCTTAACATATGCGGTCGCAGCCGTGCATATCCTCCGACCTCTCCGAAGCCGAGATAATCATTTAGCTTTTTAAACTTATGATTTACATGGTTTAAGTTATATTTCAAAAGCGGAGCATCCAAATCAAAGTCCTCATGCCTCAGTTTGATTTTAGCAATCCTCTGGACGCATTCAGGATTGAGGAAAGTGTAGTATGGCTTGTCTGTCTTTTGCCTGACTAGCTTGCAGGTGCACACCACGTTGTTGTTTCTAGCCAAGTACTTTAAAGCGTCATGAAAATTGTCCTTTTTGTGATAGGCCCTTGTTCCTTCAAATAGTGTTCTGTTTGTCATGGATTTGGCCTCGCATCTGCTTGCGCCCGATGATATGATAACCATAATCCACATCTTCAAGTCATCGTCTGCAAACTGCATTGCAAGTCTCAGTTCGTCTTTTGTCGGCAGGTCTTCAAAGCTGATTAAATCGTTTTTGTTAACATACTTGCTGTTCAGCGGCGGTATGAAGGGTATTGTAACCCTGTTGTAATGGTAAAATGTCTTGATTTTAGATATTGAGTCTGTAATTGTGTTTCCTATATGATTTTTGGTTAGATAATCCCTGAATGAGATTATC
>NZ_OMWD01000031.1 GCF_900314695.1 uncultured Methanobrevibacter sp.
AAAACACAATAAAATTAATTAAAAAAGACAGTACACCCAATAGTGCAATTCATCCACAACTTGCAGAAGTTGTGGTATTCTTGCATTTTAAAGATAAAGTTAAAATAATTTGAAAATGTATAAATTATAATATTGATAATTATGGAGATAAAAAATGGATTTCAAAAAATTAAACAATAATGAAAAAATTCCATATATTAGTTTTGGCGTTTTTGATATCAATCCTGAAGACACAAAAAAGGCAGTGCTTGATGCATTGGATGTTGGTTATAGATCATTTGATAATGCGCAGGTTTACTATAATGAAAAGGAAGTTGGCCAAGCAATCAGAGAATCAGAAATTCCAAGGGATGATTTGTATTTGACCACCAAAGTTTGGGTGAGCAATTTCGGATATGACAAGACAATAAAGTCAGTAAATAAGTCATTGGAAGATTTGCAAACCGATTATCTTGATTTATTGCTTCTTCATGTACCATTTGGAGATTATTACGGCTCATACAGGGCGCTTCAGGATTTGCAAAAGGAAGGAAAAGCACTGTCCATAGGTGTTTCCAATTTTGATCCTGCCCGTTTGTTGGACTTGGACATGCATAATGACGTCACTCCGCAGGTTAATCAGGTTGAAACATCACCATACTACCAGCAGTATGGAGCAAATGAAATGATGAACCGTTTGGGAGTGGCTCATCAAAGTTGGGGTGCTCTGGGTGATGGAGCAAACAACCTCTTTTCCAATCCTATTCTTGTAGATATTGCCGAAAAATACGGCAAAACCACTGTACAAGTGATTTTCAGATGTCTTATAGACAGAGGCATTCCTTTTTCATGCAAATCACTTAAACCTCATAGAATGGAGGAAAACATTGACCTTTTTGATTTCAAATTAAATAAAAAGGAAATAGAAAAAATCAGACAATTGGATAGTGGTGAAGATCCATTTGAAGAGTATTTTAGTGCGGAATTGGTTGAAGATTTCTGTTCCGAAATAGTATAGCTTATTTTTTTGAATTCAGGCAAAAAAGTGTATAGTTAAATAAGTGGAATCATAAAACTTATTTAACTTTAACTGATGCCTTTTTTGATATTGCGGAAAAATATTTATTTCCGTTAAATTTAACAGAATATTTATATGTTTTTTTAGCTTTTAGGATAACTTTAAATGAAGCTATTCCCTTTGAATTTGTTTTTGCTGAATATGTCTTTTTGTTGATTGTCATCTTTACGGTTTTTTTGGCAATTGTGTTTTTGAATTGGTCTTTCAGCTGGACTTTGATTATTTTCCTTTTGGATTTCAACTTCAAAGCTTTTGTCTTTACTGCCAATGTTGGCTTTTGTTTTTTTACTGTAATCTTATAGCTTTTAGAAATTGGGTTGAACCGACTGTCTCCTGGGAATATGCAGGAAATTTTATAAGTTCCTATGCTTTTTAAACTGATTTGAAGTTTTGCAGCTCCGTTGCTGTCTGTCTTTTTTTCATAAGTTTTTCCATTAAGTTTAATTTGACATATCTTTGAAGGCAACTTATTGTAGTTTTCATCAACAAGTGTAATTTTAAAGTATTTGCCATTGTATAAACAGTACGTTATGAGATTTGATGCCTGAATTATTGTATCTTTTTTAAAGATAAATGAGTTGTTGATCAGCACATATGATTCGAACTGATAATTAGGCATGAAATCCAATAGTTTTGACCCGTCATTCAATGTAAAATTTATTGAATCCGGAAACTCTTCAATGTTTACCCAATTCTGAGGTGATGCATATCCTGCGTCAAAAAGAAGTTTTTGCCTGATGAATGAATCGCCGGAGTTGATATTGAAACCCCAATAATTGAATTTAACATAGTCTGAGCTTCCCCAATATGCAGAATCATTGCCTGATGTGTTGTTGGCAAATATGCAATATTCCAGACTTCCTTTGATTCCTCTCCAGTAAACTGCAGCCCCATAGGTTCTTGCCGTGTTGTTTGCAAAAATTGATTTTTTAAGCTTTCCGTTTGAACCGATCCATACAACCGCTCCTCCAAACTGACTTGCCAATGACAAATCTGTTATGGAATTTGTAAAAACAGAATTTGATAAAATTCCATTTGATCCGACCCATGCAACTGATCCGCCGGCATGATAGGCCAGATTATCCTTAAATATGCAGTTGCTAACATCATTGTCATTGCCGTTCAATTGGAATGCCCCTCCGGTATATAGGGCCGTATTGCCTGTAAAAACACAGTTTGCAATGGATACATTGTTTCCTTCGGCAGCTATTGCTCCGCCGTATTGGGCTGAATTTTTTGTGAAATTGCAACTGATTACTTTCAGATTGTCTGCATAGCAATAAATCGCTCCTCCCGAACTGGGGTCGAATCTGTCATTTGCAGTGCCGCTTACAAATGCAATGTTTTCCAGAACAACATTGTCTGCTTTAATATTCAGAATTTGTGTTGTCAGCCTTCCGTTCAATTTGGCGCCGTCTCCGCTTCCCCTGAGTGTGATTGCCTTATTGATGGTTATCGGTTTTGAATCTCCGGAATATGTTCCCTGCAGAATGATTGTATCAGATTCATTTGCGTTGTCGATTGTAGTTTGTATTGCATCAAAAGTTTTTTCCATCACTGGAGTATTTGACAGTTCCAAAGTGGAGTTGTCCTGAGCGGATACTGCCGAAATTATAAAAAATGCCAGAAAAATTAGAGAGATTAATGTCATTTTTGATTTCATTTTTTTCACCACGATATGTAAAATTATATTCTTCGATTGAATATAAATATATATGCATCAAATCGTGATTTTCTAAAAATGAATGTTTCGATTATTATTTGCCCTTATTGACGTTTGTTTTATTGTAATCGGTATTTCCGTTGGTCTGCTTTTTGAGTATTGTTTTTGAAACACTTAAAATGGTTTTTAAAAGAACAAATCCGTCCTGTGAAACCTGTCGGATAAGATATGTCGGACGCAAATAGAACTTAAGAAAAGCCTTCTTTTGGATGCTTCTAAGCTCTTTGCTTGTGCAGTCAACAGTTTCCAGCACAGGATTTAAAAGGGTGTACTTGGACCAGTCCGTAATGCTTATCAGATTCTTCTTGAATGTTTCGTTATAAAATCTGGTTCCGGGATATGGTGTGGCCAGACTGTAGAGGGCATAATTCGGATTCAGCTTTTTAACATAGTCGATTGTCCTTTGAATGCTTGAACGGGTATCTTCAGGCATTCCGATTACGCATGAAGCTATGGTTCTGATTCCTACTTTTCGGGCAAGCTTAAATGCATTCTCGGTTTTGGCGACTGTGATGTTCTTGTTCATATTATCAAGTGTTTGCTGGTCTGCACTTTCAACGCCTATGAAAATGGTAATGCAGCCTGCATCCTTCATGGTTTGCAAAAGTTCCTCATCCAGGGTATCCACCCTTGAGGTGCAGCCCCACCAGAACTTAAGGTTTCGCCTTTTTATTTCACGGCAGAAGTCATAGACGAACCTTTTGTTTAATGTGAATGTATCGTCCATAAATGCGATTGTGTCTATGTTTTCCTCCAGAAGCCTCATCTGGATTTCATCAACGACATTGGAATATGACCTTCTCCTTAATTTGTTTCCGTGAAGTGCAGCTGATGAGCAGAATGAGCACTGCATAGGACATCCCCTTGTAGTGATTATAGTTGCAACATTGGTTGTGATATTGAGGATTCTGTATTTTTCCATTGGAAATAGGTGGAATGCCGGAAACGGCAGTTCATCCAGATTCTGTATGACCGGCCGGTCAGGAGTCAATACCAATGAACCGTCATTTTCATCGTGAAATGCCAATCCAGGGACTGCTTTCAAATCGCCATGCTTTTCGATTGTCTGGACAAGTTCCAATAGGGTGTATTCCCCTTCTCCCCTTACAACAACATCAACGCTTTCTTCCTCAAGAACGCTTTTGTATTCAAAGGTAGGGTGATATCCTCCCAATACCACAACTGTATCCGGTTTTACCTGCTTTATCTTATCGGCAGAATCCAGTGCAACTCCTATGGTAGGTGTCAATGCGCTGATTGATACTATATCAGGGTCTCTTTTTAAAATTTCCTCGCCTATTTCATCATAGGTCAGCTCAAGAGCACTGGCATCCATGACATCAACGTCATATCCGTTTTTCTCAAGGACCGCTGCCATATATCCGATTCCAAGAGATGGGGCTACAACACCTAAAAACTTGTATTTTGAGTTTGTTTGGGGAGGATTAATAAATGTTATTTTCATCATATCACTTTTTTTTTAAAAGTTTTCAAGTTATTTAAAATAAAGTTTTCTATATATTTAAACTTTTTGAATACAATCCAATTATATGTATGTTGAATTTCATGTTAATGTTTTTTGTGAAGGGAAAAATAGTTAAAATGGCAAATGTAAAGTAAATATTATATTAAAAGGATTTGTGATTATGTTTGAAAACAATACCAAAACAAGAATGTATGCATATCTGATGGGAATATTCTGTGCTTCAATAATAGTTTCCAATATATTGGCTACCAAAACATTGGAATTTGAATTTATAGCTCTGCCATGTTCAATATTGACGTTTCCAGTATTGTTCATAGTAAATGATATTCTTTCTGAAATTTACGGCTATAAAATGACTCGGGATGTTATCTACCTTGGTTTCATAATCAATATTATTGCAATTGCCCTGTATCATATTGCAATGGCATTTCCTTCAAGCAGCCCAAATGCACCTGCATTTGCAATGCTTCTCTCAACAACTCCACGGCTATTCATTGCAGGGCTCATTTCATATATGCTTGGAAATATACTGAATTCAAAAGTTTTGGTTAAGTTAAAAGAGAGATACAATGACCAGCTCTTTGTACGCTGCATGCTCAGCACTGCAATAGGTGAAACTGTTGATTCCATTATTTTCATCTCAATTTCGTTTGTCGGCGTTTTACCGAATGATTTGATATTGACAATGATTTGCTGTCAGATAGTGTTTAAGGTTCTATATGAACTCTTGGCATATCCAGTAACCAGAAAAGTAATCATGTATATAAGAACTTTGGACGATGGGGAATTGAAAGGCCAAATCTAATGCTTTGATTTAATATTGGGAAGTTAGGCTCATATATTAAATATCTGTAAAAATAATATATTACTATGAATTTCATGAACAACAGTGCCAACATCAAACAGTTTCAACTGATTAGATATATTAATGAAAACTGCATCGACGACCATGTGATATCAAAAATTTCAATCGTGCTTCGCCGTGATAAAATTGAAGCCCCTTACTATATGATCACCAAAATCAAAATGTCTTCATGCATCGACAGGCAGGATAATGGTCTTATTCATGCAATGGATATGCTTAGCCATCACAGGAGGCATAACCTTACTGAAGACAAATACAATGAAATCAAATCATTGATTGTCGATGCATCCGATGATGACAATCAGGTTAAGGTCATTGAAAAGGAAAATCAGATTAAGGTGATTTTGATGTCTAAAGATGACGACGAATTCAGGAATCTTTTTGAAAGCTACTCTGAACTTTTTGAAAAAATAGATAATCTCGTTGATTAATTCATTATTGGTATTTTTAATGTAGCCGATTTAATCGGTTCATTTCTTTTTTTAATGCATTGGATATTCAGGTATTTTCATTGATGAATCTGATTATTGCATCTGCAGTCTGGTTCTGCTGGCTTTCAGGAGTGATGTTTGCTGGATTGTCTCCGGATTGGACTCCATAATATCCGAACTGGGCATGGTTTCCCCCATTGATTATTATTTCTGTGAAATTGTTTTTCACAAGTGCTTTGGCCTGATTATAGCTTGTCAAATTGATGACTCCATCATTTGTGCCTCTAATTGACAGTACTGGTACATGTATTTCCTTTGGCAGGTGGGATGAGAGATATATCAGGCCGCTTATGTTGTTTGATGTGCTGTTTACATATGATCCGGCCATTGCGCCACCTAATGAGTGGCCTGCCATGAAATAATGTTGGTAGCTTGAATTCTTGATAATATCATCGGCGCTGTTTGTTCCAAAGAATGCCAGATTGAATGGCATCTCGACAAGATAGCAGTCAATTCCCTTGCTGGCAAGATTCGTGAAAAGCGGCAGATATGATGTATATTCCACTTTGGCTCCAGGATAGAATATGATTGTGGTGTTGTTTCCGTATCCGTCCAAAAATAGTCCTTTGGAGATTTTACTAACATTGACATCATCCGTTCCGTTCAGATAATCTGTTGCGGTCTTTTCAGCATGGTAATAGAATTGGGCATATACAAAAAAGCCTCCAACGAATACGATAAGAAACAGGATAATGCCTATTTTAATTATTTTGTTCATGAAAAATCTCCTTAATTCCTGTAATATATATTTGCCGATGTTCCTATTTAAAATATTAGTTGGATTTAAAAATACTAAACGAAAGTATTTAATATTTCAAAATCATAGACAATATTAAAACTTTTTTAAGGGTTGGAATATGAAACTGAAACTGGCGATAATATATGGGGCATTGATATGGCTATTGATTCATGTTATTCAAGGCATTTTCAAACCTATTTTCAATTACAATCTTCCATATTTCAATATGTTATTTACAATAATATCCATTGTTGTAACCGGATTTTTCGGAATTCTCTACATCAGAAATATCAATAAAAATGAAGTGGATGAGGGCATTCTTGCAGGAATCGTATTCGGTGTAGTCTATTTGATATTGGATTTTGTATGTTTAATTTTATTCCCCGAAAGATTTTTAATTCCTGACTATCCTTTGAATGTTGCTTCAATGATTGTAATAAACCTGCTTTTAACAACATTTCTGGGATATCTTGCCCAGATGGATATCAATTTGAAATAGCTATAGACATGATTTGACATCCATTTTTGCTTAATGCTTATTTTCATTTTTATTACAATATAAAAAATAGTGTTGGAAAAATAGTATTCATTTAAAATATCTGTTAAGATAGCTAAAATTACAGATTCACGACTGAAAAATCTTTCAGGAGTCTTTCATAGAGATGAAATGTTTGCAGGCCTACAGATTCATTAAAGGCCTTCAATGAATCGACATATTTAAATCCCCATTTTTCAAATACTTTCAAAGCACCGACATTTCCGTCAATGACATCAATTCTGATCGTTTTTTTATTATTTTTCTTAGCTTCTTTTAAAATATAATCAAAAATATCCTTTCCCATTCCTTTTCCAATGGATCCAACGGCAAATGTATGGATTACAACAATTTCTTCCAATTTGGCATTTACATGCCACTTGACATTGCTGTAGTCGTGGCCAAATTCATTGTTTAAAACTGCACATGCAGCTATAGACCCTTTGGAGTTAACATACAATTCCCCTTTCAGAATCGAATCTTCAATATATTCCAGATTCGGATATGATTCGCTCCATTTTGGCATGAATTCGCGGCCTTTAATGTCTGAAATAATTTTTTGGTAAAATTTTAAAATCTCGCATGATTCATTCATATGCGCTTTTCTTAATGTATTCATATCAACCAGTTATTATAAAAAGAGTGTATAAATTGCCATTTAATCGCGTATTATTCTTCATTCTTGTTTCTGGCTTGGATTGTCTTGTAGACTCCATAGATGAACAGTCCAATTCCTACAAGGCTTGGGGCTGAAAATTTGTGCTGCATGATGGATGCCACTACAGAAATTATAAGACAAATGATTCCTCCAATCAGATATTCATATGCTTCAGCCATTTTTTTGCCTCCCTTAATCTGTAAAGAAATATATATTTTTAATAATATTTAAATGATTGTTCAAAATTTTTTTCATTATTTAAATAAGGGATTAATAATATTTTAACATTTCATAATCCGACAAATATTGACACAATTTATATCAATAGTAGTTTTATGAATTTTCAAAATTAATTAGAAAAATATTCTTATTTTTTTTTAAATTTTAACTTCAACTTCTCTTAAAAATTCGATAATGTTAATACAACGTATTCCTAACTCTTTACAGACATAAGCTATTTTTCTTTGAGGAGTTCTATTCAGATTTTCTTCAGTGACTACAATAACAAGTTCATCAACCATTGCACATGCTATTAAATGAGGATCCGCCCAAGGCCCCTCACTTTTTCCGTGATTTTTAAAAACTTCAAATCTTGAATCTGTGAGAATTTTTCCCATGGCTTGAGTTTCTTCAACAGTTAATTCTCTGAAATAATCTTTATATTCACTCCATAACTCTTATGAATCTTCCAATTCTTCATAAACTGCACGAACGGAAAATGCTTTACCTTCTTCAAAGAGTTTATAAACTTCATCCCATAATGAAGGCAAAATATCTTGGGGAAATTGGTCTTCAAACTTCATTAATGAAGATGAATCAATGACATATCTTTTCATTGTTCACTTCCATAAACTCTTTTATGTAAGTCGGGAATATATTTTTTCTTCAGATTAGTAAATTTAGAGAACTCTCCACTATTTATTATTCCATTTTCATAAGCTTCTAAAACAACTGCACAATAGGACTCACTATTATATTTTATCACATTATTGAAATAATTTCCACCAGAACCTTTAGATTTAGAAGTTGAAAATTCTTTTAAAGTTTCTACTCTAGAATTATATTCATTATGAGAAATATTATGGGTGTCATATAATCTTCTTAAAATTACATGTGTGCTTACACCATATAAATGAGATAACTCAATAATTGAATCAGTAGAGATTATATGTGCATTATTACTCAAATCATCGGCAGGGACTAAAAATTCTCCTGCTACTGCATTGCAGAAAATTTCTTCTTCAGATAATTCATTATTCTCACATATTGCACTTTCACCCAGTAATAAATGAGTTAATTCATGGAATAATGAGAATATTCTGCCGTTGGTAGTATCTTTGCCATTTAATAATATTATAGGTATTTCTTCATGAAAAATACATAGTCCTCTCATTTCTTCTAAGAGCAATCCATCAGTTTCAAAAATTAAAATACCCATTTTTTCTGTAATGAGTTCTTTCCATTTATTTAAGAAATTATAATGTTCTTTATCCAATGAGTTATTTTTCCTAATCCAAGATTTTTGTTCCTCTAAGGATACATCTAATTTTTCACGAATATATTTAACAACTTTTTTTCTGGATTTTAATTCTTCAATAACTTCAAATTTAGGAATAGGTTCATCTAATTCAAATAATAAATCCAAATAAATTTCTCTCCTATGTTCTGATTTACGAATCTCTTTAATTAATTCAGGAGATTCATTTTTATAATTATTGGGATTTATTTTTCTAAAATTAATTAATGAAGGCAAATCATCGAAATCGGGTTCAATTTCCATAAAGAAGAAAGCTGTAGGAACGTTATACTTATTACTTACTTGTCTTAATTGATTCCAGGTAGGATATTTTTCACCATTCTCCCATAATTTATAATGTTTTTTGATATATTCTGGCAATAATTCTTCATATTCTTCAATGAATCCGGCATATTTCCTTGCCCATATCATCATTGCAGGATTTATAATTGCTTCTGACACCATTCAGATTTCCCTATCATTTTTTTAATGCCATATATTAATTTATTAATAAAGGTTTCTATTCATTTATTTTATCCAATAAAAAGATATTGTTCAAAATATTTAATCCATATTAATTAATTGTTCATCAGAATTTAACTAGATCCATGTTGATGTTTGTATAATGGTATAGAAATAATCTACTCAAATTCAAGTTATCTTTTGGATAATATGAACTTTAGACTCAATATGATTTATATTCTTAAAGAAACAATTTAATTTGTTTCTTTTTTCAACATAAAAATTTTCAAAATAATTAATGAAAATTATATTGGATATATTTTACATTGAATTATTTTGTAGTATAATATATGCATTAAAAGATATTTAAAGCTTGTTGAAGCCACTTCGTGAAATTGTTGTGAGAAAAACATCCAATATATAGTTTATGGTGAAATTAAGATATTAATCGTCAAGTTCAATCAAATTAATCTAGTTTCAGCATCAATGTAGCTAAGCTCTGAAATTTCCTTTATAACATCACTATCTTTAATATCCTCAATTAGAAGTGGAGAATCTGGATTGTACAATTTCTGATTTCTTTCAACTAGATTTGATGAGTAATTGGTGCATTAATCACTTCAAAAAAATGGTGATGTGTTAAAAATCATATTCTAACATCATCATGAATCTTTTTTTCATTTTCAGCAAATGCTTCGTCGCTTCCCACAAAGTATGACATGTGAATCAGCTCATCCTTAAAGGTATAGCAGCTGCCGACACCGTCTTCGCTTTTAATCTCAAATCGACTTTCAAGGCCTTCGTTTTTCACTTCTTCAAATTCATCATTCAATGCTGCATCAATGATGCTTCTGATTGCATCCCTGTCGATTGCAAAAACGTTGTCGTTTACTTCGGCATTGATGAGGTAGCTTTTAAGAATCTTTTCATGGTATTCCCTGTATATTTCGCTGTTTAAAAAGACTTCAAAGCCCTTTACCTCACCATCAATCATTACCGCAACACCTGTTTGGCCTTCGACAACTTCAAAGACTTCCATAAATTCGCTGAGGTCTGATTTTGCATTTTCATAGCTTTCAGACATTGCCTGTGTCGGTGATGAAAATGACCTGGACACTTCAAGTTCATCGATTGAATCCCAAACGGCCTTTTGAACATTGCCTTTGCTTCTGAAGGCATGGTGCTTTGCAAGGCGTGTTCTGTAGTTTGCAATGTTTTTGGACTGCTTGAAGTCGCTTACATATCCCCATCTTCCGTGTTCGGTACAGTTGACTGGCACTTTCATCTCGCTTTGAGGAGCAATAAGTATGGTTGCATCCATTATGCGGTTCTGGTCTCCTCCTACAATCTCTTCACCGTCCACCAGAAGAAGCGGGGCCACGGACTTGTTTTCAACGATTATTGTGTTTACTATTGACTGTTCGCATTCCTTGACATCTACAAGGCCAAGCTCAAAGCCCTTTTTAAGGGTCAGTAAATCGACCTTGTGGTTTATTGGGGTTTTGATTGGGATGACTGCGACATTTTTGTGGACCTCTTCGCCTAGAAGCTCATAGCTGGCTATCATCTGCTTCACCCCTGATGTTTTTCTTAATGAAATCAACGTCAATCTTTCCCAGATTGTCTGAAAGATAGTGTATGTCGCTTTCAGGGTTTTCCACCTCTGCAATGTATTCGTCTGATGTGAGAACCCTTGCAAGTGCAACGGAACCTGTGACGAACTTGATTTTAGCAAAGTATTCGTCGTTGATTTTGTCGTATAGCCTTCCGGCACTCATTGATCCAATGACGACGGTGTTGGTGCTGTTTGCCACATAGCCTATCTTTCCGAAATATCTCATTTCACAGGCTATCGCTTCGGCATCATACTTGTTGTCCGGCTCCTTTACAAGCTTTATGAGTCCATTAAGCTTAAGCGGTTTTGAGCCGTGCATATTGTTGAATGACTGTATTGTTATATACATATATTATCACCTTGTGAATATCTTGTGCCATATAATATTTAAATGTTATTGAAAATATTCTGCTTTGGTGAAAATGCATTTTTTTAATTTAACATTATTAATAATGATAGATAAATATGTTCATATAATAATTGAAAAATATCATATGTGTTCAGAAATTTGTGAAATCCGACTGATTTTTAACTACAAATTTCTTATTTTCAAATGAAATTTTAAACATAATTTTATATAAATCCATTTTTAATAAAAAAATAATATTATTTTAAAATAATGATTATACAAAATTCATATTATCATTAAAAAACCGGAACAAAATTTGTCGAAAAAATATTTTTTTAAAGCGAAATAAAGCCCCCATTTGGCGAATTTCCAAATAAAAATTGCCTAAATTTTTATATTTGCATTAATAAAAATTGTTTTTAATATTGGGAACAAATGAACATCATTTGAATGGTAAGGATTTCACTGTTAAAACTGGTAATGATGGTAAGGCTGCATTACCGATTGATCTCTTGCCTGGTAAATACGTGGCAAAAATTAAATTCAATGAAGATAACATCTATTTGGGTTTTTCTGTTAGTTCAAATGTTGTTGTTAATAAGCTTGCTACTGGTTTAACTGTTAATGACATCAATATCGTTTATGGTGATTCAGCTAATCTGATTATCTCTTTAAAAGACAGGAATAATGCTGTTTTGAAAGGTAAAGATATTTCAGTTAATTTGAATGGTAAGAATTTCACTGTTAAAACTGGAAATGACGGTCAGGTAACATTGCCGATTGATTTACTTCCTGGAAAATACACATCAAAAATAAAGTTCAGTGAAGATAACATCTATCTGGCTTCTTCTGTCAGTTCAAATGTTGTTGTTAATAAGCTTGCTACCGCTTTAACTGCTGGTGACATCAATATCACCTATGGCGATTCAGCTAATCTAATCATTACTTTAAAGGACGGTAATGCCAATGCATTATCTGGAAAAATCATTATGATTAATATAAATGACAAGGATTATTTCACAACAACCGACAATAATGGTGAGGCAGCATTGCCGATTGATCTTCTGCCTGGAAAATACGCAGCAAAAATAGAATTTGGAGAAGATAATATATATCTCTCATCATTTGCCGGTGCAGAAATTTCTGTTGACAAAGTTGATACCACTTTAAGCGCAAATAATGTCAACATGATATATGATGATTCTAAAAATCTCGTTGTTACACTCACAGACAGCAAAGGAAATCCTCTTTTAGGAAAATCAGTTACAATCAGACTGAGTGAGGATGTTTACACCAAAAAGACTAATGCTAAGGGTCAGGTCGTATTGGGTGTTGACGAGCCGGCAGGCAAATACAATGCCAGAATTTCATTTGCAGGCGACGACATATACAAGTCATCAGGCCACACATCCAAGGTGACTGTCAATAAGGCATCTCCAAAAATAACTGCATTCGCCAAAGCGTTCAAAGCCAAATCAAAATCTAAAAAGCTAATTGCAACACTTAAAAATAAAAACAAGGTCATGAAAAATGTCATTGTCAAATTGACTGTCAACAAGAAGACCTACAAGGTCAAAACCAATTCAAAAGGAGTTGCAGTTTTCGCAATTAAGTTGACTAAAAAGGGCAAATACAATGCGGCCTATAAGTTTGAAGGAAATTCCAACTTCAAGTCATCAACAAAAACCGTTAAAATAAGCATAATATAATTTTTTGTCTTCATTCAATATACATGTATCCAAATAAATATTGCAGGATGCATGTATAACTCTTTATTTTGAAAGGAATGTTAATTAAAACATGGCACATATTTAATTACATGTCAGATAATTAACCGTTCCTTTCACTAAATGATAATGAAATTTCCACCTGTCTGATGCAAGATTACGAAGTAATCATTGCACCTTCATCATATGCAACTCCATCTTCATAGGCAGAACCGTCAGCAGAATATCTTGTTACATATTTATGGCCATTTCCATCATGATATACAACAATGCTTGATCCGGTGTCACCACCAGGATGAGTTTCAGTCCAACCCTGAGAATTTGAACTGGAGGATTCGCTAGTGGTTTTTTTGACTTTTTCTTTGATGGTTAAGTTCTGTGTTGTGTTGTTTCCGGTGTAGTTCTTGTTGCCTTTATAGCTGACTTTAACTTTGTATTTGCCCTTTTTCAGATTAGAATCAATCTTTGCTTTACCTTTTGAATTAGTTTTGACAGTCTTATTTAAAACAACTTTACCTTTACCGTTTTTAACGGTGACCTTTACATTCTGTTTTGAAAGAGGAGTCTTGTTTGAATCTGTCAGCTGAACAGATATGTCATCCCCTTCAGTCAATGTCTTGTTGCTTGTTACCTTAATTTTAGTTGCTTCCTTTGCATTGCTTGGTTGCATAAACAGTATTCCTAATGCCGCTGCAAGAATAATGATTATTACAATCAATATTATGATAATGTTTTTGTTTGACAATTTTTTCTCCCCATACAATTGTTATATCTATTTATACACAATTTGTATGATAATCCTTTCGACTGCAAAAAACGCTATAATATAAGTTTAAAAAACGAGATAAGTGTGATTATATGAAAAATTATTAAATAAAAAAAGTTGGGAGAATTATTATGCTCCCGGAACAGTGTACTTGTCATTTACACCATAGAATATTCCGTCACCTTTACGTTTTTCGGTAACGTTCAGCAAGGCATTGTTGAATATGATGTTTAACAATTTGTATCCGTCCTTGTCTATGAAATCTGTTAGAGAATTGTTGTTTTCTCTAGCTTTGAGTGCTTCACGCTCAACGTCAAAGCATGCTGCATAGAGAATCTGTGCTGAACTTTCCTCTGCAGACTCAGGAGGATATTTTTCTGTTAAATCATTGGATTTCAGATAATCCGCATAAACTTTCCATTGCTTTTTGATTTCATTTCCTTTGGCTGTAAGCTTGCCGTTTTTAAGGATGTCTGTGTAGTTATCACCGTCATAGGCGTTTTCCTTTTTAAGGGCTTTTATGAAATAGTTGAAGTCCCTTTCGAACTTGTTTGCAATGGAATGATTGTTGGTCTGCTTTGCCATTGCCTTCAGGTTGAATTTCTTTCCCTTGTTCAGGTTCTTGAGAAGGTTAATGGATGCTGATTGTGAAGTCTTGAGCTCTCCCCTGTTTGCGATTCTGAGGGTTATCCCTTTCATGACTTCCATGTCATCTGGAGTGAGCTTATTTCCAACCTCATATGAATCGTCCAAATCGATGTCACATCTGATCTGATTCCTGTTTATAAGCTCAAGGACTGTAAGTGACAGCGCATTGACATCTATCCCATTGTCTTTGGAAAAGAGTATTGATACCATAGGATAAGAATCGTCGCTTGGAATTTCTTTAATGCTTTCATCGTATTTGGTGTTTCCTAAACCTAACATAATATCACCATCACTATTTAGTCTTTAATGGATGGCATATAAAGTTTTTCGAATGCAAGCGCCCACTTGCATTCAGTCAAAATAGCCGTCGTCGGCGTATCCGAACTCCTCGGTATCGTCGTAGTTCAAATCGTCATCGTAATCATTGCCCCAATCTGGGCTGTCTGACAAATCTGATCCGCACTCTTTGCAAACGGCATTTGATGAGTCATTAAGACATCCGCATACGCTGCATGTAATCATGGCATCACCCGTATTCCTCTCCAAGCCATCCCTGATTCACGTCAGGCCAGCCGCATTCGTCACACACGTCACCGTCAAACAATGCCCCGCAGTTTGGGCATTCGCAGTATTCCTCTCTCATTTTTGTATCTCCATTGTTTTGGCAGTACCAGCATTCCCATTCACTGCCCTGCCAGTCTATGATGCTTTCGCAATTTTCACATACGAAATATCCGTCACCTATATCGTCCCTTCCGCAGTATGGACACTCGAATTGGGCTTCTGATTCTTCGAACTTGTAGCCGCATAAATTGCATTCAATCATTGACTCACCACTCTTCAGTGTCAAAGTCCAGAAAATCCTGGCTGTCTGTCAGGTCAAATCCGCATTTCTCACATACTGTGTTTGAATTGTCGTTCAAGTGTCCGCATTCGTTGCATACAATCAAATTCTACACCCTCATAAACTCAATTTTTCTTATATGATTTACAGATATTTTTGTACTGACAGTATTTACAGTCATCACAGGAGCATGATGTGAATTTTCCTTCATGAATATCTGTTGCAACACGTTCAAGTTCAAGCTTTAACTCTTCAATGTATGCTTCATCAATATCAAAATTAATCATCTTTTTGGATTTTATGGTATAAACCTGGAGATTTGATATTTCTTTGCCTTCATATTCCTGATTTTGGTCACGAAGTGCTAAAACGTACAAGTGGAGCTGTTTTTTGAATTTATCTTTGTATTTGACTTCCAGACGTGTGTTTTTATAATCTATAATTCCTAGTTTTCCATCTGTTTCATAAATTAAGTCAACAACTCCTTTAAGAGCATAGTTTTTATCTTTCAGGTAGAACGGATATTCACTGTCGAGTATTTTCAAATCTTTACCATAATTTTTGTAGTAGTAAAGAACATTGCCTGTAACTTCATTCAGCTGTTTATCGTACTCAACAGGGTCTTCTTCATGCAGTTCTTCATTTGATTTTTCAAACAAATTGGTAATAATTTCAACAACTTTATCTTCTCCAATAAATACATTGTTATTGTTTATGATTTCCTTGTTGATTATTTCCAGAGCCTTGTGAACAAAGATTCCTTCATCGATTTCCTGCTTTTCAGATATGGTGAAACCTATCTGATTTGCCAACTTATATCTGAACGGACAGTTGTTGTAGTTTTCCAAAGCTGTGAAACTTAAATCAATACAGTAACTATCATTATTTTCTTCTGCTGTTCTAGTCAATGTATTAATATCAATATTGTTTGGATCAATTAAAATACAATCATTTTCCAAATTCTCGTTTATTGCACTTTGAATACGTTTAGGTCCTTTTGGAAGTTTGTTAAATTCACTGGATTCCAGTGCAGACTGTTTGGCAGGTCCACAATCATCTACAATAGAGGACAATATTAATGTATCTTCTGCACGTGTCATTGCAACATAAATTATCCTTTCTTCTTCCATTTCATGAGACAATTCTTCTTCAAACTCTTCATCAAATTTAGGATATATCAGACAGTCATCAGGAGTATAATATGTAGGGCTTCCAAATATCCAACCTGATTTTGGATTTGGGTCAATGAATTTCATAGGGAAATTATCTTTTTTAAGTGAAGGAACAATAACAACAGGAAATTCCAGTCCTTTTGATTGGTGAATAGTCATAATCTGAATTCCGTCGGTTTCTTCACTGTAACTTGAATGACCTCCTACAGTTCTGTAAATAAACCAGAATGCACCTCTGATATCCCGTTCAAATCTGACCTCAACGAATGTTTGAAGTGAAGATGTTAGCTGTGAGAGATTATAAATCAAATCATCATTGTCCAAAACCTTATCTTCAGATAAAAATCCGGTAATGTCAGTTAATAACTTAAGATAAACTTCCGAAACTGTTGGTCTTTCATAAAATTTAACATCTTCAGAGTAAAGGGAATCTTTCAGTTCATTTAATTTTTTGAAAAATTCCAAATCATCCTCATTTGTTATTCCATATTCAACCAGATTTTCATTTACAAGTACAGGTCGTGTAACTTCATCAAATATTTCAATAAGCATTTCTTCCGGACGTTCCAAAACCTTTGCAAAAGATTTTTTACCACCAGATTTATGGTCTCTTAACCAGACACGGTTTTCTGTTTTGACAACTTCCTCTTCAAAGTCATTTTGAAGATTATATAATATTTCTTTGGTTTCATCTGACAGTTCAAATAATATCTGGTCTGCATATGCTTTCAAATTAAGCCAATCAGCTTCCCACCTGTTAAAGAAGTGTTTGTGCGGATCATCATCTGAGATCAAATGGTAGAATAATGTTAAGACTGATTTGATTTCAGGCTGGTCAATCAAATCACTTAAACCCCTGATTTGATAGTCAATTCCATTTTCGTTTAATTTTTCAAGCAATCCTTCAATGCATCTGGAACTGCTTTTATTTAAGGAACGGAATAAAATTCCGATATCGGACAGTTTATTGACTTTATTGTTTTCAATTAAATATTTGATTACATTGAAAATATTTGCCGCTTCAACACCACTGTTTTCATTTACCAGATAGTATGTAGGATTGTGAACTCCACGACCGCATCTGGCCTTTCCAAGTGCTGAATCAGCAGGTCTTTGATGTTTAATGAAATCTTCTGAAATATTAATTATCTCCCATGTGGAACGATAATTGGTCGGAAGACTTTTAAATTCAAATTCATTATTATGATGTTTAGATAGATAAGTAAACGGATTGATGTTTGAGCCTCTAAAACCGTAAATACTTTGGTTAATGTCTCCCACTACGGTAAAAGATTCTGCAGTTTTCATTAAGTTTTCAAAAAGTTCCATCTGCATGGGGTCAGTATCTTGAAACTCATCAATTAAAATATTAGTGAAAGGAGTTTTAAAACTCTCTTTTTTAACAATTTCAAGAGCATCCTTTTGCATATGTGCAAAATCAATTGCTTTTTCACGTTTTAAAATTTCCTCATAAATCGGATAAGATTTTGCAATTTGCAGGTATCTTGCATTATATTTTGATTTTTTAAATTCCTTATTTTCTTTTACTTCATCATAGGGATATTTGCCGTCATTTTCTTCCATATAATTCCTGACGAAAGCTACATATTCCGAATCAACTGGTCTTTCAGCTTCGATATAATCAATCAGTTTGTCTGTTTTAACACCAAAAGTGCAGTACTCATTATACTTGCTTACGATATCGGGAATATCACTGTTTGACATATATGCTTCTTTAACAAAACCGAGCTCTTCCATATGATTTCCAATAAATAACAGGTTTTTTTCGCCTGCATCATCTGAAATTACATTTAATCCAACCTGGCCGTTTTCCTCCAGGATTCTTCCGCAGAATGAATGGATTGTTGATATATGCATTTTTTGAACATCACTTTTAAGCAGGTCTCCTTCAGCCAATCTTTCCTGAAGCTCTTCAGCCGCTTTGGTTGAAAATGTAATGATTAAAAGTGTTTCGGGATCAACATTGAGTTCGTTTACCATGTAATTAACTTTTTCGATTAAGACTCTGGTTTTACCTGCACCCGGACCTGCTTCAACACTTAAAAACTTATCTCCATCATATGTTACAATATCTTCCTGCTCTTCGTTTAAATTTAGAGCAACATCACTGAACTCAGGAAATGTTTTTAAAAAGTTTTCCAAATCGTTTGCAGATCTTCATTTTTGAAATCATCTTTTTTGAGTGTTTTATAATCCCTTAAAAGAATTGGAATTTCATAATTGTTTAAATCGCAAGTTTCTTTTATTTTACCATAAAGATTGTAAAACTTTTGTTTTTTTATAATGTATGTCATTTTTATACCCTGAAATTTTAATTGTATTAAAGTTGTTATAATATATGTTGATTGTAATTTAAAATTATTTCTAAAATAAGTATAAATAAAAATTTTAAATTAGTTTAAACATGTGTAAATTCATATTTAAATTAAAATATACAACTTTAATTATTTTTGAAGAAAGTTTTATTTTTTTTGGTTTAAATGATACATATATTAATATACTTCATGTTAATCTCCTAAAAGACAATATCATAAATATTTATTCCCTTATCTGATTATAAATGAGTTTATTTTTAAATTAATAATGTTTAAGTATAATTAATAACAATAAATATTAAATAATTATGGAGGATTCTATGTTAAATCATATTGTTAATATCACTGACCAATATTTAGAAGAATTTCCTAAAACTGAAAGAAAGAAAATTGGTCAATTTTTTACTTCTAAAGATACTGCAATATTCATGGCAGAGATGTTTAATAAAAACATTAATAAAGAATTACATATTTTAGATCCTGGTGCAGGTACTGGAATACTATCTGCTGCATTAATAGACAGACTGCAAGATTTTGATTTAAAATCAATTCATTTAGTAATGTATGAAAATGATGAAAATATTCTTCCAACATTAAAATCAAATTGCAAATATTTAATTAAATCTTCAAAAATCCCGTTAACAATTGATTTAGTTAAAAAGAATTTTATTTTAGATAATGAATTTGAAAATACATTATTAAACTCCAATACAAAATTTGATTTAATAATTTCCAATCCTCCTTATAAAAAAATACCTAAAAAAGCTCTTGAATCTCAGAAAATGTTAAATGTAGTTTATGGTTCTCCAAATTTATATTTTCTTTTCATGGCAATGTCACTACACCTTTTAAAAGAAAATGGTGAGATGGTATTTATCATTCCTCGTAGTTGGACATCTGGAAATTATTTTAAAACATTCAGGAAATATTTATTGAAAAATGGTGAAATTAATAATATCCACTTATTTATTAATAGAAATAATCTATTTAAACAAGATGCTATTCTTCAAGAAACAATAATTATTAAAGTATCAAAAAGTCAAAATAATCCTGAATTTATTAATATTTCATCATCAAATGATTTCATGTTCGATGATTTAAAACGATTTAAGTTGCCATATGAATTAGCTGTATCTAAGGACGATAATTCATATATCTTCTTACCCACAAATCAAAGTGAGGTGAATATTTTAACTCTATTAAATAAATTTAAATATAATCTTACAGATCTTGGGATTAAATTGAAAACCGGATTAACTGTGGGTTTTAGAAATAAAGAATTATTATTTGATTCCCAATGTCCTCAATCTGTGCCAATATTTTATCCTTGTCATTTTAATGATGGTTTTGTTAAGTTTCCTGTTGACACTGATAAAAAACAATTTATTTTAAAAGATAAAACTAGTTTACTTCAAGACAATAAAAATTTCTTGTTTTTAAAAAGATTCACATCCAAAGAAGAAAAAAGAAGATTGCAACCAGCAATATACTTACATGATTCTTTAAGTGAATTTAATCATATTTCAACAGATAATAAGATTAATTTCATTGATACAGTTAATAAAAATGATTATCTAACGTTAGCTGAGATTTATGGGTTATTTGCATTATTTAATTCTACATTATATGATAAGTATTATAGGATTTTAGATGGAAGTACACAGGTTAATGCCAGCGAGATTAATTCCATGCCTGTTCCAGATAGAAATTCTTTAAAACAATTAGGTGATAAAATCATTCATTCAAATAATTTAACAACCAATTATTGTGATAAAATTTTAGGAGAATTAATTTATGGATAATTTAGATTCTGCAAAGGAAATATTAAAAGCAATAGAGATGCCTGAAAAACAACAAAATGATATTAGTGCTTTTACTTTATTAGCATTGGCTCGTATTCGTGAACATGATAATTGGAGTAAAGCCACTAACGACTGGATAAGAATACATGATATTATAAGATTTATAGATGTTAATTATGATGTCCAATATGCTGAAAATTCACGTGAAACCTTTAGAAAACAGGTTATTCATCAATTTAGAGATGCAGCCATTATTGAAGATAATGGTAAAGCTACTAACTCACCACACTACAGATATAGATTAACTGGAGAATTTTTAAATTTGGTACAAACTTATGATTTACCTCAATGGAATACTTCTTTAAATGAATTTTTATCCACACATGAATCATTAATTAGTATTTATTCAGCAAAAAGAGAATTGTTAAAAAAACCTGTAATGATTAATGGGAACCCATTTACTTTTTCTCCAGGAAAACATAATGAACTTCAAAAACAAATCTTAGAAGAGTTTGGGCCACGTTTTGCACAAGAAAGTGAATGTTTATATGTGGGAGATACAGCTAAAAAAGATTTATTCATTAATACTGAAAAATTAAAAGAATTAGGATTTGTCATTTCAACCCATGATAAAATGCCAGATGTTATTTTATACTGTGAAGATAAGAATTGGATTTATTTTATTGAAGCTGTTACTTCAACAGGACCTATGGATTTTAAAAGGATTAATGAAATTAATAAATTAACTGAAAATGTTGATGCAGGTAAAATTTTTATTACTGCATTTTTAGATTTCAGAACATTTAAAAGATTTGCAGCCGATTTAGCATGGGATAGTGAAGTTTGGATTGCTGATAATCCTAATCATTTAATCCATTTTAATGGCGATAGATTCTTAGGTCCAAGGTAAACTTTTCTATAATTTTTTATTAAGAATATCTAAACTAAACTACTCATTTTATCATTATATTTATTCCCATGATAGTAGTGTTATAGAATATAGCATTTACTGAATCATTACTTTTCTGCTTTAAAAAATACTTTAAAAACACTTTAAATAATAAAATACCCTTCAACAATATTTGAACGAATATTAAACTATTCAAAACAGATATAATTTTTTTTAAATCACCATCAAATCCCATTTTATAATAAATATGTTTCACTTCTACAGACCCACATTGGGTCTTATATGACAAAGGCGATAAAGATGGAAATAAATGGTACTTAGAAACACCATTCTACATTGAGTGGTCTAGAAATAATGTTAAATTTTTAAAAGAAAATGCTGGAAGAAAGGGTAAAGGAGGGACTAGATTTCAAAATTCCCAATTTTATTTCCGTGAGGGTTTCTGTTGGACAGAT